>NZ_BSBJ01000071.1:0-269 GCF_027923525.1 Alicyclobacillus hesperidum subsp. aegles
AGGAACTGATTCCGCCAGGTCACGTCGTACGCGTCGTCAATGAGGCTGTTAACCGCATCAGTGACGATGTGTTTTTGAAGTACTATCCCGGTGGAGGCCGTAGCAGCTTTCATCCGAAGATGCTCACCAAAGTCCTGGTCTACGCATATACCCAGAAGATTTACTCCTCCCGCCAAATCGCTAAGGCGCTTCGCGAGAATATTCCCTTCATGTGGCTCGCTGCACGACAGACTCCAGACTTTCGAACCATTAATCGATTCCGCTCGCAA
>NZ_BSBJ01000072.1:0-218757 GCF_027923525.1 Alicyclobacillus hesperidum subsp. aegles
GCGTAGTGATACGTGGAGCGGACAGATACGAATCGGTCGAGGGCTTCACCCGCAAGCAAGGTCATTTCATAGCAGAAGCAAAGGTACATAGCAGAAGACAACCTGAAGCGAAGTTTGTTCTGAGCAAACACACCCGCAGGCGAAAGCCAAAGCCACGTGAGTGCCAGGACAAACGTAGTCAGCACAAAGGTTGCACGAAGGACAACCTGAAGCGAAGTTTGGTCCGAGCGAACACATCTGCAGGCCGAAGGCCGAAGCCGTGTGAGCGAGGAGCAAACGAAGCATGAAAGTCTGGTGACCATAGCGGAGGGGAAACACCCGTACCCATCCCGAACACGGACGTGAAGACCTCCAGCGCCGAGAATACTTGTCTCGAGAGGGACTGGGAAGGTAGGTCGTTGCCAGGCAAGAGAGAACAGAGTCAGGCGAAGATGCCTGGCTCTGTTTTGCTATATGCACCATTCCTCGCCCACATCCCCGAGAACAGAAGCTCATCCCGACCGAGTGCATCTAAAGGTCAGGATGAGGCCGGCCTGACATGATTGGTACGAGCACACTCCACATGCCAACCTCACATTTTGTTCAGACTACGCGAATGAAAGTTGCATTTGCCCTTCCCTGCTGTATAATATGGTCAACAAAAGTCAAAGTCAAAATACGTTAAAGGGCGGTGCTGCCACACAAATGGGGGTTGCGGCCAATGGGCAATAACATTTCGGATATCATCGAACAGTACCTGAAACGTATTTTAGAGGAAAGCGACTTCGATATGGTCGAAATCCAACGCAGTGAATTGGCCGAGCAGTTCCATTGCGTTCCGTCTCAGATTAACTATGTGATCAGTACTCGTTTTACCGTCGATCACGGATATATCGTCGAGTCCAAACGAGGTGGCGGAGGTTACATCCGAATTCGGCGGGTGAAGTTGGATCGGGAACACTTAGTGTTGGAAGTGTTGCGCTCCCTTGGGGACGAGATCAGTCAGGCGACAGGTGAGGCTCTCATCGAGCGGCTGTATCGCGAGGGTTGGGTCACGCGCCGAGAAGCGCAAATGCTTCAAAATATGTTGCGCCGCGAGGTTCTTGCTGTAGACCTTCCATTACGGGACAAATTGCGAGCCAAGCTATTGTATGGTGCGTTACAGGTGATCGCTGCTCATCGGGACTGAGGAAACGAGGTGTTCGGGTGTGTTGTGTGAGCGATGTCACGAGCGTCCGGCGACGGTTCATGTGACGAAAATCATCAATGGTGAAAAGACAGGCTATCATCTGTGTGAGGTGTGTGCAAAAGAGCAAGGAGAGGTGATGAACCCATTCCTTGCAGGCAATGCGTTCGATTTTAACAAGTTGTTAAGCGGTCTCCTCAGCATGGATTCATCGCCTGGATTTGCACCTGTGCAGGCCCAGGTTCAACCTCGATGTGGAACCTGCGGAATGACCTATAACCAGTTCACCCAGGTTGGGAGGTTTGGCTGCCCGGACTGCTACGATAGTTTTGCGGCCAGACTAGAGCCTCTTCTGCGCAGAATTCAGACTGGCAACCGTCATACAGGTAAGGTACCCGTGAAATCAGGAGCGAAGATTAAGAGACTGCGTCAATTGGACGCTTTGCGCCGTGAATTACAGCAAGCCGTCGCTCAGGAACAGTTTGAACGGGCCGCTGAGTTGCGGGATCAAATTCGCATGTTGGAGCAGGCGTCGGAATAAGGAGGAAGTGGCATGTCACTCAGCGACTTTTTGCAGAGGGCAGTCAGCAAATGGATGCGGGAGGGCGGCCCGGAAGACGACATTGTACTCACGAGCCGCATTCGCGTTGCCCGCAACCTGCAGGGTTACCCATTTCCCATTCTGCAGACCGACAGCCATGCGGATGAGATCGTGCGGTTGATGGAACAGGCCATACAGTCGCCGGTTATGCAACAACTCGGGAACTATGAAATGGTTCGCTGTCGCGATTTATCGCCGCTGGATCGACAGGTCTTTGTCGAGAAGCATTTGATCAGTCCCGACCTAGCACAGCAAGAAAAGCATGGGGCTATGGTGATTCGCGAGGATGAGCTCGTGAGCATCATGGTGAACGAAGAAGATCACTTGCGAATCCAGTGTATTTTACCGGGATTGCAACTGCTCGATGGCTGGCGGATGGCTAGTGCCATTGACGACGCGTTAGAGCAACATCTCACATATGCATTCCACGACCAATATGGCTATTTGACAGCGTGTCCTACGAATGTCGGCACTGGGATTCGGGCTTCAGTGATGATGCATCTGCCTGGACTGGCGTTGACAGGGAGTATCAACCGCATGTTGACCGCTGTGTCCCAGGTCGGTTTGGCAGTACGAGGGATCTATGGGGAAGGTTCCGAATCATACGGGAATCTGTACCAGGTATCAAACCAAATTACGCTCGGCGAGACTGAAGAAGAGATTGTTGCCAATTTGCAGAGTGTCGTTTATCAACTGATTGAACATGAGCGCAATGCGAGAAAGGCGTTGTTAGCCAGGAATCGTACACAGCTCGAAGACAGAGTTAGCCGCTCGTTTGGCATTCTGGCATACGCCCGTCGCATCGACACGAAGGAGACCATGGAGCGCTTGTCGGATGTTCGCTTGGGCATTGATCTGGGCATTATTCAAGGCGTGTCTGCCGGCATTTTAAAAGAGTTGATGGTCATGACACAGCCGGCCTTTTTACAAAAATATTATCATCGTGAACTTGCGGCGACAGAACGAGACATTCGCAGGGCGGCGCTGATTCGCGAAAGGTTACGTTTGGACGACTCGGAGGTGCATCGATAATGTACGCAAGATTTACGGAGCGAGCGCAAAGAGTGTTGGCCTTGGCACAAGAAGAAGCGACAAGACTGAGTCATCCAGGAGTGGGCACTGAACATATTCTGCTTGGTCTTGTCCGCGAAGGTGAGGGTATCGCTGCGCGCGCTTTGCAAATGTTGGGCGTTCAAGCAGATAAAGTGCAACAGGAAGTCGAGCGGATCATCGGCAAAGGTCAGGGTCAAGTCAGCGCGATGACCTACACGCCCCGCGCCAAAAAGGTGATTGAGCTGTCCATTGATGAGGCTCGCAAGCTCAACCATTCTTATGTCGGCACTGAGCACATTCTGCTCGGCCTTATCCGCGAGGGTGAAGGGGTTGCGGCGCGGGTTTTGGCCAACATGAACGTCAGCTTGAACAAAGCCCGCCAACAGGTACTGCAACTCCTTGGTGGTGACGCGGTCGATCTCGCAGGCGATAAGGACAGCTCAGTAGGTACTCCGACACTCGACAGCCTCGCACGCGACTTAACACAGATGGCGCGTGATGGCAAGCTCGATCCGGTAATTGGACGCGCCAACGAGATCGAGCGCGTGATTCAAGTGTTGTCTCGGCGTACAAAAAACAATCCTGTCCTGATTGGCGAACCTGGCGTCGGTAAGACGGCTATCGCCGAGGGTCTGGCACAGCGTATTGTGGCCGGAGACATTCCGGAGACGCTGCGCAACAAGCGCGTGATGGTGCTCGATATGGGGACAGTCGTCGCGGGAACGAAGTATCGTGGCGAATTTGAAGATCGCCTAAAGAAAATCATGGATGAAATTCGGCAGGCGGGTAACATCATTTTGTTTATCGACGAGTTGCACACGTTAATTGGTGCGGGTGGCGCTGAGGGCGCAATCGATGCATCCAATATCCTGAAGCCAGCATTAGCTCGCGGGGAACTTCAGTGCATTGGCGCAACCACGTTAGATGAGTACCGCAAACACATTGAAAAGGACGCAGCACTCGAACGCCGCTTTCAGCCGATCACGGTCGATCAACCGTCTCCAGAAGAGGCCTTGGAGATTCTTCGTGGGTTGCGCGATCGCTATGAGGCCCATCATCGCGTAAAAATTACCGATGAGGCTTTGGAAGCCGCTGTGCGGATGTCGGATCGGTACATTTCGGATCGCTTCTTGCCAGATAAGGCCATCGATCTGATTGATGAGGCAGGTTCGCGCGTGCGTTTGCGGACGCACACTGCACCGCCGAATCTCAAGGAACTCGAGCAGAAGTTAGAAAAGGTTCGCAGTGAGAAAGATGCTGCCGTGCAAAGTCAGGAGTTCGAACAAGCGGCCAGCCTGCGCGATCAGGAGCAAAAGATTAAGCAGGAGCTTGAACAATTGAAGGAACGCTGGCAGCAGACGCAGCAACACGATGATGTCCGGGTTACGGCGGATGACATCGCGCATGTGGTGGCGGCTTGGACGGGGATACCGGTGAAGCAGTTGGCGCAAGAGGAATCGGAGCGGCTGTTGCATATGGAACAACTTTTGCACGAGCGCGTGATTGGTCAAGATGAGGCGGTGCAAGCCGTATCGCGTGCCATCAGGAGGGCGCGGGCCGGCTTGAAGGATCCGAAGCGTCCGATTGGCTCTTTCATTTTCCTCGGTCCAACCGGCGTTGGTAAGACGGAATTGGCACGTGCCTTGGCCGAATCGATGTTTGGCGATGAAGATGCTCTTATTCGCATCGACATGTCCGAGTTTATGGAGCGCCACACGACGTCCCGTCTCGTAGGTTCTCCTCCGGGATATGTCGGCTATGAGGAGGGCGGGCAACTCACGGAAAAGGTACGCCGTAAGCCCTATTCGGTCGTGTTGCTCGACGAGATCGAAAAGGCACATCCAGAGGTATTTAACATCTTGCTACAAGTGCTGGATGATGGGCGGTTGACCGATGGTAAAGGTAGGACGGTCGATTTTCGCAACACGGTCATCATCATGACGTCGAACGTCGGAGCTGAGGAGTTGCGCAAAGGTGGAAGTGTGGGTTTCAAGCGCGACGAAAGCAGCCGCTACCTCGATATGAAAGACAAGGTCATGCAAGACTTGAAGAAGACGTTTCGCCCTGAGTTTCTCAATCGCATTGACGAAATCATCGTCTTCCACTCACTGGATGAAGACCATATCGGCAGGATTGTCGACATGATGGTGCATAACCTCCAGCGTCGCTTGAAGGAACAAGAGATCGAATTTACGCTGACAGACGAAGCAAAGAAATTCTTGTCCAAGGAAGGCTTCGATCCGCAGTATGGCGCACGCCCATTGCAACGGGCGATTGTCCGCCATATCGAGGACCGGCTATCGGAGGCCTTATTGTCCGGCCAAATTAAGAAAGGCGACAGCGTCGTGTTGGGCCTCGATGGCGATCACCTGCGCATCGAACAGGTCAATCAGCATCCTGTAGGCGTGTAACAGGCAGCAGGCTGAATGAAAGCAGCCGCCCGGCTCTATTGGGGCATGTGGGCGGCTGCTTTCGTGTGAACAATGATTGTGTTGGATCATCTCCTGTCCGCCATGGACGAATCGCCAGAGTTCTGTATCATGTGTGATGAGGAAGAGGAAGGCGGGAAGGTATTGCCGAAGACGAAAACACAGTACGTGTGTCAGTCCTGCGGACATGTCGAGGTCAAATGGATGGGGCGCTGTCCCGGGTGCGGCGAATGGAATACGCTTATCGAGGAAGTCACTACATCGTCCCCGCATCGGGTGACGGGAAGTCTCACGCGCAGTCAGGCGTTACCTATTTTATCGATTCCAGCACAAGGGGAACGGCGCTTTCAGACGGGCGTTCAGGAATGTGATTATGTCCTTGGCGGTGGTGTTGTACCGGGATCGCTTGTCCTCATTGGTGGTGACCCGGGCATTGGCAAGTCGACGTTGCTGCTTCAGGTGTCACATGCCATCGCGCGCTCCGGTAGACGGGTTTTGTATATATCAGGCGAGGAAAGCGCCACGCAAATTCGGCTGCGGGCCGAACGATTGGGAACGGTGCACGATGATCTCTTTGTGCTAGCAGAAACGGATCTTGATCTCGCCATCGAAGCTGCGGGACAGTTGCGTCCTGATTTTTTAATTGTCGACTCGATTCAAACTGTCTTTCGGCCGGGATTGACATCGGCTCCTGGTAGCGTTGCGCAGGTGCGCGAATGTACCGGGGTTTTGTTGCGCTTTGCAAAGTCGCAGAATATCGCCACGTTCATTGTTGGCCACGTCACCAAAGACGGTGCCATCGCTGGGCCGCGCATGTTGGAGCACATGGTCGATGCCGTTTTATACTTTGAAGGCGAGCGCCATCATATGTATAGAGTATTGCGCGCTGTGAAGAATCGGTTCGGTTCGACGAATGAGTTGGCGGTTTTCGAAATGCGGGACGATGGCTTGCGCGAAGTCGCAAATCCCTCTTTGTTGTTTTTGTCGGAGAGGCGGGTCATGGCACCCGGATCCGCCGTGGTCGCAGCGATGGAGGGCAGGCGTCCCTTGTTGCTTGAAGTGCAGGCATTAGTGGCACCTACCAGTTTCGGTACACCACGGCGCATGACGACAGGGGCAGATCTGCAGCGTGTGAATATGTTACTCGCCGTATTGGAGCGGCGGCTTGGCCTGCAAGTCGGGGCATCGGATGCATATGTCAACGTCGCCGGCGGCGTTCGGGTCGACGAACCGGCGGTCGATCTCGGCATCGCCCTCGCACTTGTGTCAAGTCATCGCGATAGGCCGCTGGCACATGGCGACCTGTATATTGGCGAGATCGGGTTGACGGCAGAAGTAAGAGCTGTGACGAGGCTTTCGGAACGACTTCGCGAGGCGCGTAAGCTCGGGTTCGAGCGCTGTTTTGTACCCGCGGCGCAGACGATGACCGATTCAGTTGCCGGTCTCGAGGTTGTTCCGGTCCAATCAGTTCAAGACGCAATACAGAAGGCCTTTTGAGGTGACATTGTGAAAGAAGACGCGAAACGAGAAGCGGCAATTAATAAAATTCTCCGTATGGTGGCACCTGGGACCGTGTTGCGCGAGGGGATTGAGAACATTCTTCGAGCCAAGACGGGGGGGTTAATTGTCGTCGGTGCATCGGACACAGTCCTGTCGATCATGGACGGAGGGTTCTCCATTCAGTGCGAATTGACGCCTTCTCATCTCTACGAGTTGGCCAAGATGGACGGTGCGATTATCATCAGTGAGGACGCCCGGCGGGTTCATTATGCCAATACAAATCTGAATCCGGATCACACCATACCAACCTCGGAGACGGGTACGCGCCATCGAACGGCTGAACGCGTCGCCCGGCAGAGCGGGCATCTGGTCATCTGCATATCCCAGCGTAGAAATGTGATAACCCTGTATCAAGGCAACTTCAAATATGTCTTGCGCGACATTGGCGTCATCTTGACCAAAGCAAATCAAGCGTTGCAGACCCTGGAAAAATATAAGACGGTATTAGAGCAAGAGCTGACGGACCTCACTGCACTGGAATTCGAAGAGGCCGTAACGCTGGACGAAGTGACGACGGTGTTACAACGATTCGAAACAGTATTGCGTGTGACGGCTGAAATTCGGCGCTACATTATTGAGTTGGGCAGCGAGGGGCGTCTCGTCAGCATGCAGCTTGAGGAGTTGGTAGCCAATCTCGACGAGCAGGCATACCTCCTTCTTAAAGACTTTGTAAGTCCTGAATCGACGCATACACCGCATCAAATTATGTCGCAAATCCACAGCATGTCGGCTGAAGAGCTACTCGATGGCAGTCTCATGGCACGTGCACTCGGGTATTCACCAAGCGCAAATCAACTAGAGGAGACCGTTTCATCGCGCGGCTATCGCGTGTTGAACAAAATTAGCAGGCTTCCACAACCAGTTATTGAGAACCTTGTTGAGCATTTCGGCGTCCTTTCTAACATATTGAAAGCCAGTATTGCCGATCTCGACAAAGTGGAGGGGGTGGGGCCGGTTCGGGCGCGGATGATCCGCAACGGACTCAGCCGCATACAGGAACAAGTTCTGATTGAACGGCAGATTTGACATCATGGGAGGCGTCTTCGGTTGTTCATTCGCGCGATTCCAAACGCGTTGACGTTGTTCAATCTCGTGGTCGGTGTCGCCGCTGCGTTAGTTGCTTTACATGGGCGATTGGACGAAGCGGCACTTCTTGTTGTCTTGGGCATGTTGCTCGACGGTCTCGATGGAAGAGCCGCGCGCTTGCTCCACGCCGAAAGTGAGTTTGGTAAGCAACTTGATTCCTTGTCGGATATGGTCACGTTTGGTGTTGCACCCGTCGTGGTCATGTACCAGGTGCAATTGCGACAGTTAGGTTTGCTGGGAGACTTGCTGGCTGTGTTATTTCCGATTTGTGGTGCCTTACGCTTAGCGCGTTTCAACACGCAAACGAAGGTACGCAACTACTTCGTTGGTCTTCCCATTACCGCTGCCGGTGGCGTGCTTGCGACCATGGCCTTGATGAAACCTGTTCTCCATCCAGCACAGGTGATCCTACCGGCGGGCCTGTTCATTTTGTCGCTATTAATGGTCAGTTCCGTACGCTACCCGAATTTTAAACGGGTGTCGTATCCTAAGTCGGTGTTTGTGCTTGTGCCCGTGTTTGCCATGACTATTTTCGTATTGATCAGGTGTCACATCGTGCGCACCGATTGGCTGGCGTTCGGAATTCTCGGCCTTTACGCATTGTATGGTGTTATGCGTTCCATCCGATATAGGCTACTGACCGCAAGACGACGTTCGACGCCAACAGATATGGCGACGAGGTCTAAAGATTAATGTGCATACTTCGATAACTGTGGGACGCAGCGCCCCTGAATCGGCTTTTGACGAGCTGTCGGGGCAATGGTACACTGGAACTAGCACCCCAATATTTGCAAGGCTACTTGTGTTTTTTCATTATACTTTCCATCGTTTTTCATCAATTTTGATTAGGCTTGGATAAAGGAAGTGCATACTAACGGTAGGAGGTGACGCCGCCATGATGAAGAAGGTCGTCCATCTGTTTTTTATCGTATTGGGAGTCGTTCTAGGTTATCAGCTTTGCCCGGACTTATTCATTCACGTATTTCATCTTCATCACTCGCTGCTGACGTCAAATTGGTTTGGCGCCGCCATTGGCGGGGCGCTACTCTTGGTTGCGACCATTTCCTTGGCAGGCTACGTTTCGGCGCTTTTGCGCTGGCTGGAGGAACGTTTGAAAAGTGCACCGCTCGCCGACATTCTCGGTGGAACCATCGGGATGGTGATTGGTCTCGTTGTGGCTTACCTGTTTTCTCCTGAAATTCGTTCCATCCCGGTGGTTGGGGTGGCCGTTCAGTTTTTCGTGGCGGTCTTTTTTGCGTATCTGGGATTGCGCATTGGTTTTACCAAGCGAGAAGAACTCTTCAATTTGTTTTCCGGACGTTTGTCACTGAAAGAACGCGGTGAAGCCCGAGATAAAAAGGGAGCATTGCGCCCGGGCGACGCCAAACTGCTCGATACATCGGTCATCATCGATGGCCGAATCGCTGATTTGGTGGATACGGGCTTCGTCGACGGCACGTTGATTATTGCCTCGTTTGTGCTTGAGGAGCTGCAACATATTGCAGATTCGTCAGACGTGCTCAAACGCAATCGAGGGCGCCGTGGCCTCGATGTGCTGAATCGAATTCAGAAGGAGTCCAAAGCGACAGTTCAAATCGTCGAGATCGACTTCGACGATATACAGGAAGTGGACTCCAAACTGGTGCGGCTTGCAAAGCAAATGCACGGTAAGGTGATGACAAACGATTTTAACTTGAATAAGGTCTGTGAATTGCAGGGTGTACCCGTGCTCAATATCAATGATCTTGCGAATGCGCTGAAACCTGTCGTGTTGCCCGGCGAAGAATTGCACGTACAGGTGATTAAAGACGGCAAGGAATACAATCAAGGTGTGGCGTATTTAGATGATGGTACGATGATTGTCATCGAAGGCGGTCGTGAATACATTGGCGGCAGGGTGACCGTTTTGGTAACGAGTGTTTTGCAGACGTCGGCGGGTCGAATGATTTTTGCTAAACCGAAATTACTAGAGAAGGCTTTGTGATGAGATCAAGCCTAAATTGCACAGCACGCAGTTCGAAAAGGCGAGGGGTACCTGACGAAAGTCGGTGCTCCTCGGCTTTTCCATGCTTGGACATGGTATTCCAGGATGGAAAGGTAGGAGGCAAACATGTATCTTGCAATTGTCGTCGCCGCGGGCGAAGGCCGGCGCATGGGTTTTAAGAAGCAGTTTCTCGATCTCGCGGGAAGGCCTATGTGGTTACGCTCCGCAGAAGCTATGCTGGCTGGCGGTGCGGAGCGCGTGGTTGTCGTTACAGGAGAAGCTGATGTGACACGCATGCGTGAAGAATGGGCTGTCTATGGCTGTGATGATCGTATTTCTTTTGTACAGGGGGGCGCGACGCGCCACGAATCCGTGACGGCAGGCATGCGTGCGCTATTGGCCATGGTAAGCGAGACGGGCTTTTACATTCGTGAAACCGTCGCTGCGGTACACGATGGCGCGCGCCCGTTCGTACAAGCTGAAGATGTGGTTCGCGTCTACACAGCTGCGGCCGAGCATGGTGGAGCGGTACTCGGCAAACCGTGCCGAGATACGGTAAAGTGGGTGGAAGGGCAGCACGTGGAACGTACCATCTCGCGGGACAAGCTGTTTTTGGCGGAAACTCCACAGGCCATCCGCGGAGATTGGATTCAGCAGGCGTACTTTGGGGATTTACCCCTGGCATCGCCTACGGATGACAGCTCGCTCATGGAGGCGCTTGGCATTCCGGTTGCGGCTGTCGAATCGAACAGTTATAACGGGAAAGTGACGACGCCAGCGGATCTTGCATATGCGGAGTGGCTGGCAAATCGGTTGTGGGGGAGTCTGGAAGACCATGCGAATCGGATTCGGATATGACGTGCATCCCATCGGTTCAGATCGGCCTTTGGTGCTTGGGGGCGTGCATATCGAGGCGCCTTTTGGCCTGGTTGGGCACTCGGATGCGGACGTGATTGCGCATGCGGTTATGGACGCGATGTTGGGCGCGCTCGCGCTGGGTGATATCGGTGCCCATTTTCCGCCTGGCGATGAGACGTATCGCGGTGCGGATAGCATGGAGTTGATGGCGCACGTAGTCGCACTCATCGCGAAGGAAGGCTATGGTCTGGGCAACGTTGACGTCATGGTTTTGGCGGAGAAACCCAAGCTGTTACCTCACGTGCCTGCCATGCGGGAAAACATTGCACGCGTCTGTGGGGTCGATCCCGGACAGGTATCAATCAAAGCGACAACGACCGAGAAACTTGGATTCGTCGGGCGAGGGGAAGGTATCGCAGCTCAAGCCGTCGCTTTGCTGGTCAAGGCTGATGAATCTATCAGGGAGGTGGCAAGATGACTGTACGGGTGCGCTTTGCGCCAAGTCCCACGGGACATTTACATATCGGCAGCGTACGCACAGCGCTGTTTAACTTTTTGTTTGCGCGCCATCACGGCGGCCAATTTATCTTGCGTCTTGAGGACACGGACACAAATCGAAATGTAGAGGGGGCGGACATTCAATTTCTCGATGGGTTCCGCTGGCTCGGGATCAAGTGGGACGAAGGTTTCGACGTCGGCGGTCCCTATACCCCGTATCGCTGTATGGAGCGGCTTGACATCTATCGCCAGTACATCGATCGGTTACTCCGGGAAGGCAAGGCTTACCCATGTTTTTGTACGGATGACGATCTCGCAGCAGAGCGCAATCAAGCGGAACGGGAAGGGAGGATCCCGCGCTACAGTGGGCGCTGCCGCCATTTACCCGAGGCCCTGCGCGAGTCGAGAATGGCCAGCGGCGAACCCTACAGCATTCGCTTCATCGTGGAACCTGGTCGCGAACTGGTGGTACACGACTTGATTCGCGGTGACGTGTCATTCCAGTCGGATGATATCGGCGACTTTGTCATTGTGAAGTCGAACGGTATTCCCACGTACAATTTCCAGGTAGTCATCGACGATATTGAGATGCACATCACACATGTCATTCGTGCAGAAGAGCACTTATCCAACACGCCGCGGCAGTTGCTTGTTTATGAAGCCTTTGGCGCAACTCCGCCTGCATTCGCTCATCTGCCCATCGTCCTTGACGAGCAACGCAAAAAGTTGAGCAAGCGGGATCCGAATGTGCTGCCTATTGCGACGTATCAATCGCTAGGGTATCTGCCTGAGGCATTCATCAACTTCCTTGCTTTGCTCGGTTGGTCTCCTGGCGGCGAGCAGGAGTTGTTTACAGTCGATGAGCTTTGTCGGCTGTTTGATCTCGATCGCGTTGGGAAGTCGGGGGCTGTCTTTGATGTCGAAAAGCTAAACTGGATGGCGAATCAGTATTTTAAGGCCCTGCCCGTCGCACAAGCCGCACGCATGGTTCGGGAACAGTTGGATCGAGCAGGCATTGGGCTTCCTGCACATGCCGATGACACGTGGTTGGAGGAGGTTGTGTCGCTATATCAAGATGGGATGCGCTGTGCACATGATTTTATTGAGATGAGCAAGACGTTTTTCACGCGGCAGGTCGAGTGGGAGGACGACGCCATTGTATTGTTGCGGGATCCAACTGCGCGATCGGTCGTTGAGGCGTACTTGGCGCACTGCCGTGAGGCTGGCGAAGCATGGACCGCAGAGGCGAGTCGCGAGCGGTTCAAACGTGTGCAAGCGGATCTTGGTGTTAAAGGGCGGCAGTTGTTTATGCCTGTCCGGGCGGCCTTGACGGGGCAACTTCATGGCCCGGATCTTCAAAAGACGATTGCGCTATTGTCGCAGAAGGTTGTCATCGAGAGGTTGAGCGCAGCACTTGCTGGTTAGGAATCGGTTGGGAAAGGGTGGACGAGATTGAGTATCGTTCTTTACAACAGCATGAGCGGGGAAAAGGAACCACTGCAGACCATCGAGCCTGGTAAGGTGAGATTCTACGCCTGTGGACCAACCGTCTATCACTATTTTCACCTGGGCAATGCTCGCATGTTCGTCGCCTTTGACACCATTCGCCGATATCTGGAGTATCGAGGTTACGACGTTCGGTTTGTGCAGAACTTCACTGACGTCGACGACCGCATCATTCAGCGTGCCAATGAACTCGGTGTAAATCCGCGTGAACTGGCAAAACAGAATATCGCGGACTACTTTGCGGATGCAGAGGCGCTGTTTATCAGGCCGGCAACGGTACACCCACGGGTGACGGAATGCATACCGGAGATCATCCGGTTTATTGAAGATTTGATTCGAGATGGTCACGCCTACGAGCGGAACGGCAGCGTTTACTTTGATACCTCGTCGTTTCCGGAATACGGGAAGCTATCGCATCAGTCCCCGGACGACATGCGCGCTGGCTACCGGATCGATATTCAAGACGAAAAAGACGACCCAACCGACTTCGCCTTATGGAAGGCGGCGAAGCCCGGTGAAGAGTTTTGGCAGAGCCCTTGGGGTGTTGGGCGCCCAGGATGGCACATCGAGTGCTCGGTTATGAATTTGTTGTATCTTGGCGAACAAATTGACATTCACGCCGGCGGTCGTGATTTGATTTTTCCGCATCACGAAAACGAGATCGCGCAGAGTGAGGCTCACTCAGGCAAGGTGTTCGCGCGCTACTGGTTGCATAATGGCACATTGAATATCAATGGTGAGAAGATGTCGAAGTCGACAGGAAACTTCATCATGACGCGGGACTTGTTGGCTCGCCGCGACGGTCGCAGTGTACGCTTTTTTCTACTCAGCGCTCACTATAGGCATCCGCTCAATTATACGGAAGAAGCCTTAACCCAGGCTGAGCAGGGGTTGGGGCGGATCGATCGCCTACTTCGTAGTATCGATCACCATCTTGCTGCGCTGTCCGAACGCGCTGACGTGGTACCCGTTACCGGGGCGCTGCCCGGGGCAACCGCGACAGGTGATTGTGCCGAGATCCGCACAGCCTTTGTGGCGGCGATGGATGACGATTTTAATACAGCCGATGCCATTTCTGCGATTTTCGACGGCGTGCGCCTGATCAACACGCGACTCGAGTCCGAGCGATTGACAATGGCGGATTTGGAAGCTTACCGCAACGTGATTGTAGAATTGCTTGATGTCCTTGGGATTCCAGAACAGCATGCGGCACAGCTCGAGGCTGAGGTGGAGGCGCTGATTGAGGAGCGACAGTCTGCGCGGGCCCGCCGCGATTTTGCCAGAGCCGACGAGATTCGGGATATCTTAAAGCACCGTGGCATTATTCTTGAAGATACGCCTCAGGGGACGCGTTGGAGCTTTGAGTCATGAAACAGTTGTGGCGAGCCGAGGATATTTCGCCGCTTGGACTGGCGTTCATCGGGGATGCAATCTGGGAAATTTATGCGCGCAATCACTGCCTTAATGCAGGCGTCCGCAAACCACGCGATTTGCATCTGCGCTGCACTCGCTACGTCGCCGCCGCGGCACAGGCTGAGGCCCTGAAGATGCTGGAACCCGTGCTGAATGAGGCAGAACTGGAGATGGTCCGGCGTGGGCGAAATCAGAAGTCGGCGCACGTCAGGCGCAATGTCGATGTCCTCGTCTATCGCTACAGCACCGGCTTTGAAGCTTTGATTGGCTATTTACATGCGACGGACCAAATTGAGCGGCTACACGAGTTGGCAGCCTTGGCGCTGGCGTATTTGGACGAGATCGAACGGTGAGGGAGTGTATGCCGATGAATCGCAGCAAGGGACGGCGCATGCAACAGCCACCCCGGAGCGGATCGGAACATGTGGAAGCAGGGACAGCGCTGATTAAAGGGCGTCACCCTGTAGCGACGGCCTTGGCAGAAGGCCGTCCAGTGAACAAGGTGCTGATTGCGGAAGGTACGGAAGGACTACAACATGTTGTGGCACGGGCGCGCGAGCAGGGGGTGCTCGTGCAATTTGTTCCGCGATCGCGCCTCGATGCCATGGCGGGCGATCATCACCAAGGTGTTGCGGCATATGTCGCCCCGTACGCGTATGTCGATCTCGACACGGTCGTCACGCGCAACACGGGCCATGCGCCATTGGTCGTGGTCATCGACGGGGTAACGGATCCCCACAACCTAGGCGCCATTGTCCGTACTGCCGAGGCGGCGGGCAGTCAAGGCGTTGTGATCAGCAAACATCGGGCGAGCCCACTGACGGAGACGGTGGCCAAGGCGGCAGCTGGTGCGCTCGAGTATTTACCCGTCGCGCGTGTTGCGAACCTCGTTCAGGCGCTGAAGGAATTGAAGGAGCGTGGCTATTGGGTGGTCGGGACCGACGTGGAGGCCAAGACCAGTCTGACAAGTGTGGATTATTCGGGCCCCACGGTCGTGGTCATTGGTTCGGAAGGTGAAGGTATGCATCGGTTGGTCCGCGAAACGTGTGACTTTCTTGTCTCGATCCCGATTCTTGGACAGGTGCAAAGTCTAAACGCATCGGTCGCGGCGGGGGTCATGCTGTATGAAGTCGTCCGTCAGCGCACGTAAGCGGAAAGGGCAGCGCTGTCTGATTGTCGATGGATACAACGTCATCGCGCGGCGGGCGGGCAGGGCCCTGGCACAAATTGTCGATCTTGAGCAAGCCCGGCGGGATATGGAAGATTTGCTGAGCCAGTACCGCGCCATCTACGACGAGGATGTGGTCTTGGTCTATGACGCCCATCAGCGAGAAGGGTTAGGGGCGCTTGAGGAGCGCAGCGGCATTCGCATCGTATACACAGACACAGGTGAGACGGCCGATGCTCGAATCGAACGCTTGGTCTACGACATGCGCGACGACTACCGCGAGATTACAGTCGCGACATCCGACGCGGCGGAGCAGCAAGTCTCCTTCGGCGGAGGAGCCTTGCGTATCTCGGCCAACGAGTTGCTGCGGCGGATCGATAGAATGCAAGATTATATCATTCGACAGACGCAGCAGGAAAACGGCAAATTGCGACATACACTCGCGGATACCTTGCGCACGGATGTGGCGAAGCAGCTCGACAAATGGCGAAGAACATAGTGACGAAGGCTGAAGATCGCCGTCAGAATGCATATTTTTCTGCTCTATCACAATTGCTTCTCGTAGATTACATAATGTATAATGGCGTCATTCACGAGGCTCGGGGTGATACAGTTTGTCGACACAGCCGACACAGTTGGACGCCGATGTAACGCTATACGAAGAGCAAACCGACGAAGAACTGGTAGAAGCGGTTCGTCAAGGTGACACCGACGCGCTCGAGTATCTTATCCAGAAATACAAAAACTTTGTGCGGGCAAAGGCGAGATCCTACTTTTTAATTGGCGCGGATCGTGAGGATATTGTTCAGGAAGGTATGATTGGGCTGTACAAGTCCATCCGCGACTTTCGCGGGGACAAGCTTTCCTCTTTCAAGGCGTTCGCTGAACTGTGTATCACGCGCCAAATTATTACCGCTATTAAAACTGCAACGAGGCAAAAGCACATTCCTCTCAATTCTTATGTCTCGCTTGACAAGCCGATTTACGACGAGGATTCAGATAGAACTCTGCTCGACGTGATTTGTACGGTAAGAGTAGCGGATCCGGAAGAATTGATTATAAACCAGGAAGAGTTTGACGATATTGAAGATAAGATGTCAGAGTTGTTGAGTGATTTAGAAAGAAAGGTCCTGATGCTTTACCTGGATGGGAGATCGTATCAGGAAATTGCTGTTGACTTGGCGAGACATGTCAAATCGATTGACAACGCACTACAACGTGTCAAACGCAAACTTGAGAAATACTTGACGGTTCGCAATGTCATATGCTAATGTGATGCAGGTATGAGTCCCCGGTTTCGGGGGTTCTTCTGTTTTTGTGTCGCCAATTCGTTTCGCTGTTCGGGGAGGTGCTTGGGATGCGCGAAATTATCACCCTTGCTTGCACAGATTGCAAACAGAGAAACTACACCACGATGAAGAACAAGAAGAATGATCCAGACCGGATCGAGCTTAAGAAGTATTGTCCGACCTGCAATTCGCACACGACGCACCGTGAAACCCGCTAATTCCTGCGGCTGAGCGAACGGCGATAGAAGGAGCATCCGAACGTGGCAAAGCCAAACGATACGTTGGTGGAAGTGAACGAGCAAAAGAGATCCGGTTTTATCGCCTTTTTTGCGGAATCGTTTCGCGAATTGCGGCGCGTCCGCTGGCCTAAACGCCGTGACGTCGTCGTATATACGACTGCCTCGCTTTTGGTATGCGCCATTCTGGGGTTGTTGATATGGGGATTCGACATCGGCGTTGCGCGCCTGATGTCGGTAATCGGTGTAGATTAAGGCGTCTTGGGGGTGTCCGGGCCTACGGCCTGTGCTGATGGAAAACCTCGAAAAGAACTGGTACGTCATCCACACGTACTCCGGCTACGAAAACAAGGTCAAAAGCAACTTGGAGAGCCGCGTGCAGACGATGGGTATGGAGGATCGCATTTTTACGATTCTCGTACCGACGGAAGAAGAGCTTGAGATCAAGAATGGCAAAAAGCGCGTGGTGCAGCGCAAGACGTATCCGGGTTACGTCTTGGTCGAGATGATCATGACAGATGACTCTTGGTATGTTGTTCGCAATACGCCGGGTGTAACTGGGTTTGTCGGGTCGACTGGCGCTGGTTCGAAGCCTGTTCCGCTTATGCCGCATGAAGTGCAGGCAATTCTGAAGTCGATGGGCGTCAATCAACCGCGTCCAACTGTCTCGTTTGACGTCGGTGAAGTTGTGCGCCTTGTTGAAGGGCCATTTGCCGATATGGTGGGTACCGTCGAAGAGGTTGAGCCCGAACACCAGAAGTTAAAGGTGCTGGTATCGATGTTTGGGCGGGAAACACCGCTCGAGGTCGATTATACGCAAGTTGAGCACCTAACATGACATGGGCAGCAAGTTGGGTGGTTCGCCATCCACTTTCTGTGGCTCGCTGTGCGAGCCGTATAGATGGTTTCAAGTGGGAGGGCTTTGCCCGAAACACCACATTCTGAAGTGAAGGAGGTGGCTGTGTTGCCGAAAAAGGTTATCAAGGTTGTGAAATTGCAAATTCCAGCCGGGAAAGCAACACCTGCGCCGCCGGTAGGTCCTGCGCTTGGTCAAGCGCAAGTTGGCAACATCATGGGGTTTTGTAAGGAGTTCAATGCGCGCACTGCAGATCAGGTCGGTCTGATCATCCCGGTGGTGCTGTACGTCTACGAAGATCGTTCGTACACGTTTGACCTCAAGACTCCGCCAGCTGCTGTCCTGCTGAAAAAGGCTGCCGGTATCGAATCTGGTTCGGCTGAACCCAACCGCAATAAGGTTGCGACATTGACTCGTGACAAGGTGCGCGAGATTGCCGAGCAGAAGATGCCCGACTTAAACGCTTCGTCGATTGAAGCGGCGATGCGGATGGTCGAAGGTACGGCTCGCAGCATGGGCATCACGATTACCGACTGATTGGCGGCGGATCGTGGGAGGTTGTAAAACCGAATACCACATGGAGGTGAAACGATGGCGAAGTTGAGCAAGCGTGCCCAAGAGTTGGCGAAGCTCGTGGAGCGCGATAAATTGTACGAAGTCGACGAAGCTTTCTCGTTGGTGAAACAAACGGCGAAGGCGAAGTTTGACGAAACGGTGGAAGTCGCTGTCCGTCTGGGTGTGGACCCGAAGAAGCAGGATCAGCAGGTGCGCGGTGCGGTCGTTCTTCCGCACGGTACTGGTAAAACGGCTCGCGTCTTGGTTTTTGCGAAGGGCGATAAGGCCCGCGAAGCCACGGAAGCCGGCGCTGATTATGTGGGTGACGAGGATTTAATCCAGAGGGTTTCACAAGGTTGGTTCGACTTTGATGTTGTTGTGGCAACGCCTGATATGATGGCGTCGGTCAGCCGGTTGGGTCGTATCCTTGGTCCGCGTGGTTTGATGCCAAACCCGAAAACTGGTACGGTAACCTTTGAGGTTGCTCGCGCTGTTAACGAGATCAAAGCCGGTAAGATTGAATATCGTCTGGACAAGGCTGGGATTATTCACTGTCCGATTGGTAAAGCTTCCTTCGAGGTTGACCAATTGGCTGGCAATTTCCGTGCGTTGATTGGTGCCTTGATTAAGGCGAAGCCTTCGGGTGCCAAGGGTGTATATGTGCGCGGCATCACGATTTCATCGACGATGGGGCCTGGTATTCGCGTCAATACACAACGTGCGGTAGCTGGCGAATAAAGCATTGTAAACAAGCGAAATACGACCGTAGACAGCAGGTCCTTGGATAATGCCGAGGTTAAAGTTGCCTGCCGAGGTGTTGCAGATAGCCTTTGTGGCTGATGGGCGCCTCGTGCTGTCGAGGCGCCTTTCGTGTATCCGTTGGAGGAGGTGGATGGTTTGGCTGTACGCGCAGAAAAAGAACAGTTGGTTCAGAGTGTCGCGGAACGCCTCGAGCGCAGCAAGAGCGTGGTGCTTGCGGATTACCGTGGTTTGAATGTCGCTGAAGACACAGAGCTCCGGACGCGCTTGCGCGCTGCTGGTGTTGAATATGCGGTCATTAAGAACACGATGACCAGTCGTGCCGCGAAGCAGGTAAATCTCGAAGGGTTAGATGAGTTCCTCTCTGGCCCGACGGCCATTGCATTTGGTTACGAGGATGCTGTGACGCCTGCAAAGATTTTGCACGAGTTCGCGCGTGAACACAAAGCGTTGGAACTCAAGGGTGGCGTCGTCGAAGGGCGGATCGTCTCGGGTGCGGAGCTCGCAGAGATTGCGAAATTGCCTTCCCGTGAAGGCTTGCTCTCGATGTTGCTCAGCGTTTTGCAAGCACCAATGCGCAATCTTGCGTACGTGGTCTCGCAGGTTGCCGAGAAGAATGGCGGAGCCGGTGCTGCATCTGAAGCCGAAGCCGCTCCTGCCGAGTAATGTACATCGTCTGCGCTTGTGGTTATCAAAACCGACTGGTAGAGCCGGTTAGGAATGTATATCTAAGGAGGTTATCTCATTGACAACAGCAGAAATCTTGGAAGCCGTTAAAAATATGACGGTGCTCGAATTGAACGAATTGGTCAAGGCTATTGAAGAAGAGTTTGGCGTTACGGCGGCTGCTCCTGTTGCTATCGCTGGTGCTGGTGCGGTTGCTGACGGCGGTGCCGCTGAGCAAACGGAGTTTGATGTCATCCTTGCAAACGCAGGTGCTTCGAAGATTGGCGTTATCAAGGTTGTTCGTGAAATCACTGGCCTCGGCTTGAAGGAAGCTAAGGACCTTGTTGACAACGCTCCGAAGCCGCTTAAGGAGAAGGTTTCGAAGGAAGAGGCAGAAAGCATCAAGGCGAAGCTCGAAGAGGCTGGCGCTTCCGTCGAAATCAAGTAAGTTTCCCTTTCGTGAGGGTGCCCGTTTCTTGGGCACCCTTTTTGTTATCGTGGGGGGTGTGAACATGACGGACCATTACTATAGCCAAAGGCCATCCGTTGCCAGTGATGAACGTACAATCCACATCGATGTGCGTGGCGTGTCGATCGATCTCGTTACGGATCGCGGTGTGTTCGCGAAGAGTGGCTTGGATGAAGCGACACGCCGATTGATTGAGACGGTAGATTTGGCTGGTGCCACTGAGGCCTTGGATTTGGGGGCTGGGTACGGTGTGGTAACGGCGGTGCTGGGCAGGGTGTATCCAGGGATACAGTGGACGCTTATCGACATCAATGAGCGAGCCATCGACCTTGCCGTGCGCAATACAGTAGGTTTACTCAGAAAGCCGGTGGCTCTCGTGCATGACGGTATACCGGACGGCATGGAAGCTGTTTTCGACCACGTCCTCCTGAATCCACCCATCCGTGCTGGGAAATTGGTGATGTACCGTTTGTATGAGCAGTCGAAACGCGCTTTGCGAAAAGGGGGCAAGTTGTGGGTTGTCATTCAGAAAAAACATGGAGCGCCTTCGACCTTGGAGGAATTGCGGAGACACTTCGGCTTTGTCGAGACCGTCTATAAAAAATCTGGTTATTTCATTTTCTGTGCAGAAAAAGATTGATCAGCTTGCGCAGATGTGATAACCTTATCCAATGCAAACTGTGATGATTGGACGGATGCGCACCTCTTTACTGAATAAACTCCGTGGTTTTTGGAAATAGGTGAATACGAACCGACGTGTCCATGAACGTCTAGTATGGCGATGTGCAAAGAGAAGATTCTGCATGTATCGTTGCTTGCGGCGATGTGGACTCCTTTTTTGGGAGACTTGCGCGCATGCGTGGCGTAGCATGTCAGAGGTCGTCTCTTCGTCGTCTGTGGGCGCTAGTCCGAGAGTCAACAGGCCTCATCTTCTATAAGCCTCACAAAGTATCGCATCGTCCAACAAATCCGCTTGAGGGGTGACGGTTTTGCAGGGACATATGGTCAAGTACGGATGGGCGGAGCGTCGTAGCTACTCGCGCATTCGTGAAGTCCTCGATCTGCCCAACCTGATTGAAATCCAGCAAAAATCGTATGAATGGTTCTTGCGTGAAGGACTGCGTGAAATGTTTGCCGACATTTCCCCAATTCAGGACTTCACGGGCAATCTGGTGCTCGAATTCATCGACTACAGTCTCGGCGAGCCGAAATATGACGTCGAAGAGTCGAAGGAACGCGATGTCACGTATGCAGCTCCGCTTCGTGTCAAGGTGCGTTTGCTGAATAAAGAGACCGGGGAAGTGAAGGAACAGGAAGTGTTCCTTGGCGACTTTCCGCTGATGACAGACACAGGAACGTTCATTATCAACGGAGCTGAGCGCGTGATTGTCAGCCAGTTGGTTCGTTCGCCTAGTGTCTATTATAGCAGTAAGATCGACAAAAATGGCAAACGTACGTTCGCTGCTACTGTAATTCCAAACCGCGGTGCTTGGTTGGAATTCGAAACCGATGCGAAGGACGTCGTCTATGTCAGGATCGACCGTACGCGCAAACTGCCAATCACGGTATTGCTGCGTGCGCTTGGCCTTTCGTCCGATCACGAAATCATCGACCTGTTGGGCGAGGATGAGTACCTGCAGAACACTCTCGATAAAGACACGACCGATTCGACGGAACGGGCTTTGGTGGAGATCTATGAGCGCCTGCGACCGGGCGAGCCGCCGACGGTGGAAAATGCGCGGGCGCTGTTGGCGTCGCGTTTCTTTGATCCGAAGCGCTACGATTTGGCGAGTGTCGGTCGCTATAAAATCAATAAGAAACTGCATTTGAAAAACCGGCTTTTAAATCAACGGTTGGCCGAGACGCTCGTCGATGCGGACACCGGTGAGATCATTGCAGAGGCAGGGGCGGTACTCGATCGCCGGACGTTGGATCGGGTGATTCCGCATTTGAACGGCAATGTGGGCCGTTTCACGATTCGTGCCACGCGGGATCTGCTTGAGGACGAAGTTGTGCCGTTGCAGATGATCAAGATTTTCAGCCCATCCGAGGACGGGCGCGTATTGCATGTGATCAGCAACGGTGAATTGCCGTCTGACGTGAAATACATCACGCCGTCCGATATCTTGGCGGCTGTGTCGTATTTCTTTAACTTGTTGCGTGGGGTTGGTACGACCGACGATATCGACCATTTGGGCAATCGTCGTCTGCGCTCCGTGGGCGAGTTGTTACAGAATCAGTTTCGCATCGGGTTGTCGCGCATGGAACGGGTCGTCCGTGAACGAATGTCCATTCAGGATGCGAGTGCCATCACACCGCAGGCTCTGATCAATATTCGTCCGGTGATCGCGGCTATTAAGGAATTCTTTGGTTCTAGCCAGTTGTCGCAATTTATGGATCAAACCAACCCGTTGGCGGAGTTGACGCACAAGCGTCGTCTGTCTGCCTTAGGGCCTGGTGGCTTGACGCGTGAGCGTGCCGGTTTCGAAGTGCGCGACGTTCACTATTCCCACTATGGGCGCATGTGTCCGATTGAAACTCCTGAAGGTCCGAACATCGGGCTTATCAACTCGTTATCGACGTATGCTCGGATCAATGAGTATGGATTCATTGAAACGCCGTATCGTCGCGTTGATCCCGAGACCGGTGTCGTCACGGATCAAATTGATTATTTGACGGCCGACGAGGAAGAGAACTATGTCATTGCGCAGGCCAACGAGCCGCTGACAGAAGATGGCCGTCTCGCTTCGGAAGAAATCACGGTTCGCTCCCGCGAAGACGTGATTACGGTCAATCGGGATCGCATCGATTACATGGACGTGTCTCCGAAGCAAGTCGTGTCGGTTGCGACGGCTTTGATCCCGTTCCTCGAAAATGACGACGCGAACCGTGCTTTGATGGGTTCGAACATGCAACGCCAAGCGGTTCCGCTGTTGGTGACCGACTCGCCGTATGTCGGCACAGGTATGGAACATCAGGCGGCGAAAGACTCCGGCGTTTGCGTCGTCTCGCGTCATAACGGCGTGGTCGAACGCGCGACGGCTCGCGAGGTCTGGGTCCGCCAGGAAGCGGAAGTCGATGGCAAGGTCGTGAAGGGCGATCTCGCTAAGTACCGGTTGATTAAGTTTGCGAGATCGAACCAAAACACATGCATTAACCAGCGGCCAATTGTGCGTGAGGGCCAGCGAGTCAAGGTTGGCGATATTTTGGCCGATGGACCTGCAACTCAGAACGGCGAGCTGGCGCTTGGACGCAATGTGCTTGTCGCGTTCATGACGTGGGAGGGCTACAACTACGAAGACGCCATCCTGCTATCTGAAAAGATGGTCAAGGAAGATGTCTATACGTCGATTCACATCGAGGAGTACGAAATCGAGGCGCGCGATACGAAGTTGGGGCCAGAGGAGATCACGCGTGACATTCCGAATGTCGGCGAAGATGCTTTGAAAAACCTCGACGAGCGCGGCATTATCCGGATTGGCGCAGAAATCCGCACGGGCGATATCTTGGTTGGCAAAGTGACGCCCAAAGGCGTGACGGAGCTGACAGCGGAAGAACGCTTGTTGCATGCCATCTTCGGAGAAAAGGCACGCGAAGTGCGCGATACCTCGTTGCGCGTCCCGCATGGTGGCGCCGGGATCGTGGTGGATGTCAAGGTGTTCACCCGCGAGAATGGAGACGAGTTGCCGGCGGGTGTTAATGAACTGGTGCGCGTGTACATCGCACAGAAGCGCAAGATTTCGGAAGGCGACAAAATGGCTGGTCGACATGGTAACAAGGGTGTTGTCGCCCGCATTTTGCCGGAGGAAGACATGCCGTTCCTAGAAGATGGAACGCCGGTCGAAATCGTGCTGAATCCGCTCGGCGTGCCGTCCCGTATGAACATCGGGCAGGTGCTTGAGACCCACTTGGGTATGGCGGCGAAGGTGCTCGGGCTGAAAATGGCGACCCCGGTCTTCGATGGCGCGCATCCTGAAGATGTGTTTTCGACGCTGAAAGAAGCCGGATTGCCTGAGGATGGCAAGCAGGTTCTGTACGACGGACGCAGCGGTGAGCCGTTTGAGAACCGTGTTACGGTTGGCTATGTCTATATGCTGAAGTTGCACCACCTCGTCGACGATAAGATTCACGCTCGTTCGACGGGCCCGTATTCTTTGGTGACTCAGCAACCGCTGGGTGGTAAGGCGCAGTTCGGTGGCCAGAGGTTCGGTGAGATGGAGGTTTGGGCGCTCGAAGCGTATGGCGCTGCATATACCTTGCAAGAAATCCTCACGGTCAAGTCCGACGACGTCGTTGGTCGCGTGAAGACGTACGAGGCCATTGTGAAGGGTGAAAACGTACCGGAACCAGGCGTGCCAGAGTCTTTCAAGGTCTTGATCAAGGAATTGCAAAGCCTTGGTATGGATGTGAAGATCCTCAGCGGTGACGAACGCGAGATCGAGATGAAGGAGATCGACGAGGACGACGACGGGTCGGAAAAGCTCAACCTGAATCTCGAATACAACGAAGTCGGCGATTGACCAGACGGTGTCCGTTGAAGCAGGCGCTACGATTGGAGGGTGCACGATTTGCTGGATGTGAACAACTTTGAGTTCATGAAAATCGGCCTCGCATCGCCGGAAAAGATCCGCTCGTGGTCGCACGGCGAAGTGAAAAAACCGGAGACCATTAACTACCGGACGCTCCGCCCGGAAAAGGAAGGCCTGTTCTGTGAAAAGATCTTTGGCCCGACTCGCGACTGGGAGTGTCACTGCGGCAAATATAAGCGCATCCGCTACAAAGGTGTCGTTTGTGACCGCTGTGGTGTCGAGGTAACACGTGCGAAGGTTCGTCGTGAGCGGATGGGCCATATTGAACTGGCCGCTCCGGTCTCGCACATTTGGTACTTCAAAGGGATTCCGAGCCGGATGGGGCTTGTGCTCGACATGTCTCCGCGCGCGCTTGAGGAAGTTATCTACTTCGCGTCCTATGTCGTGACCGATCCGGGCGATACGCCACTGGAGAAAAAGCAACTGCTTTCGGAAAAGGAATATCGTTCGTATCGGGAAAAGTACGGCTACGCGTTCCAGGCGGGCATGGGTGCAGAAGCTATCCGCACGCTTCTGCAAGAGATCGATCTCGATCGCGAAGTCGAGTTGTTGCGCGAAGAACTGCGTACAGCTCAGGGTCAACGACGCAATCGGGCCATTAAACGGCTGGAGGTCGTCGAGGCGTTCCGCCAGTCCGGTAACAAACCGAGCTGGATGATTCTCGAGGCACTTCCCGTTATTCCGCCTGATTTGCGCCCAATGGTCCAACTGGATGGCGGTCGTTTCGCGACTTCCGATTTGAACGATTTATATCGGCGTGTGATTAACCGCAACAATCGTTTGAAGAGATTGCTCGATCTCGGTGCGCCCGACATCATTGTGCAAAATGAGAAGCGTATGTTGCAGGAGGCGGTTGATGCTCTGATCGACAATGGGCGTCGCGGTCGACCTGTCACAGGGCCTGGCAATCGTCCGCTGAAGAGCCTTTCGCACATGCTGAAAGGTAAACAAGGGCGTTTCCGTCAAAACCTGCTCGGTAAACGTGTCGACTACTCAGGGCGCTCGGTTATCGTTGTCGGTCCGGAACTGCGGATGTACCAGTGTGGATTGCCGAAGGAAATGGCCTTAGAGCTATTCAAGCCATTCGTCATGAAGGAGCTCGTCGCTCGTGGCTTGGCGCACAACATTAAGAGTGCGAAGCGCAAGGTGGAGCGCGTCTCGGATGAAGTCTGGGATGTCGTCGAGGACGTGATCAAACAGCATCCGGTGCTGTTGAACCGTGCACCAACGTTGCACCGTCTGGGTATTCAGGCGTTCGAACCCACCTTGGTCGAGGGGCGTGCCATTAAGTTGCACCCGCTCGTATGTACGGCGTACAACGCTGACTTTGACGGCGACCAAATGGCTGTGCACGTGCCACTCTCCGCGGAGGCGCAGGCAGAAGCTCGGTTGCTGATGTTGGCGGCGCATAACATCCTGAACCCGAAGGATGGCAAACCAGTCGTCACGCCGACCCAGGATATGGTCCTTGGCCCATACTACTTGACCATCGAGCGCGAAGGAGCGCAGGGCGAAGGGACGGTCTACTCGTCGATCTCGGAGATGGAATACGCGTTGCATCAGCGATTGATCACCTTGCAAACGCGCATCGTCATCCCGGCGAGGGCACTGAATAAGACAAGTTTTACGGAACGTCAACAACGCGCTTTGTTGATTACGACGCCTGGCAAGGTGATTTTCAACAGCATTTTCCCGGCGGATTTCCCGTACCTCAACTCAGCTGCCAAGTCGAACTTGCTGGAAGGTCCGGCTGACGACACGTTCATCTACGAAAAGGGCGTCAATCCGATGGAAGCCATCGCACAGCGCAAGGTGCCGAAGGCGGTCATCAAGAAGGACCTTGGGAACATTCTCGCGGAGTGCTTCCGACGCTACGGCACGACGATGACTGCCGAAATTCTCGATCGCGTAAAGCGCCTTGGCTTCAACTACTCGACCAAGGCAGGCATTACGATTGCCGTTAGCGATATCATCGTGCCTGAAGAGAAACACCGCGTCGTTGCGGAGGCAGAAGCCAAGGAACACAAGCTGAAGCAGCAGTACAGGCGCGGTTTGATCACAGAAGAAGAGCAGTACATCACGTTCAGCCAAATTTGGTCTGAGGCGAAAGAAAAGATTTCGTCGACCCTGATGGACAGCATGGATCAGTTCAATCCGATTTACATGATGGCGACATCAGGGGCCCGCGGTAGTAACTCGCAGATCACGCAGCTGGCGGGTATGCGCGGCTTAATGGCTAATCCTTCAGGCGAAATCATTCAGTTGGCGATTAAATCCAACTTCCGTGAAGGCTTGTCCGTGTTGGAATACTTCATTTCGACGCACGGAGCACGTAAAGGCTTGGCAGACACGGCGTTGCGTACGGCTGACTCGGGTTATCTGACGCGCCGCTTGGTCGATGTGGCACAGGACACGATTGTTCGCGAGCATGACTGCGGTACTGACAAGGGCTTGCGCGTCGCTGAAATTCGCGACGGGCGGGAAGTCATTGAGGATCTGCGCGATCGCCTGGAAGGCCGCGTCTCCTTCCAAGACGTCTTCCATCCGGAGACAGGTGAGAAGATCGTCGGGAAGAATGAAATGATTGACGAGGAAGCTGCCGAAAAGATTGTTGCGGCAGGTATCAAGGAAATGTACATTCGATCCGTCTTGACTTGTCGTACGCGCCACGGCGTGTGCATTCAGTGCTATGGGCGCAACTTGGCGACGGGCAAGATGGTCGAGATCGGAGAAGCGGTCGGAATTATTGCCGCCCAGTCCATTGGTGAACCGGGTACACAGTTGACGATGCGCACGTTCCATACCGGTGGCGTCGCGGGCGATGACATCACCCAAGGTTTGCCGCGCGTACAAGAGTTGTTTGAGGCTCGAAATCCAAAAGGTCAGGCTGTCATCGCTGAGTTTGATGGCACCATCACCGATATTCGTGAAGGTAAAGACAAACGCGAGATCGAGTTGACTGGTGAAAGTGAGACCAAGACCTATCAAATTCCGTACGGATCGCGTATTCGCGTGTCTGTCGGCCAAGTGTTAGAGGCCGGTGAGGAACTTACGGAAGGCTCGGTCGATCCGAAGGAAATGCTGCGCGTCAAGGGCCTGCAAGGTGTGCAGAATTACCTGTTACGTGAGGTACAGCGCGTTTATCGCCTGCAAGGTGTCGACATTAACGACAAGCACATCGAAGTCATGATCCGCCAAATGCTGCGCAAAGTTCGCATTCTCGACGCTGGGGATACCGAACTATTGCCTGGTACCTATGTGGATCTGTTCGATTACGAAGCTGCGAACCGTGAAGCGTTGTTGTCCGATCACGAACCTGCCGTAGCGCGCCCGGCGCTACTCGGCATCACCAAGGCTTCGTTGGAAACTGATTCGTTCCTGTCGGCTGCTTCCTTCCAGGAGACAACTCGCGTGTTGACTGAAGCTGCGATTAAGGGCAAGGTCGACAGGCTATTAGGCCTGAAGGAGAACGTGATCATCGGCAAATTGATCCCGGCGGGCACGGGAATGGCGCGGTATCGTCAAGTGGCGCCCATTTCCGGGGCGGAAGCAGGGGCCGAAGTCGCCGTTGGTGTGAACGAAGAGGAACATCAAGCTCTCGAGACGGTGGAATAACCACTCTGGGAAATTTGGGCTGTCGACAGTGATTTGGTTGACAGCCCGGAAATCTCGGTGATAGAATTCCGTAGTGTGCGTCAGCACGATGTTTTCCCCTAAGGAGGATCGTGCGGTGTCCATTGACGACATACGCCAAGCGAAAAGGAAGACCATAGGCACGAACCAAACGCTGAAAGCTCTCAAGCAGCCTTCAGGACGAGTCCTCTGCGTATATGTTGCAAAGGATGCTGAGCCTCGTGTGACGGAGCCTGTCGTTCAATTGGCGTCCAGGCTCGGAGTTCCAATCGAGTGGGTCGACACGATGCGGCAGTTGGGCAAAGCTTGTGGTATTGAAGTGGGGGCAGCCACGGCAAGCATTCTCGCCGAGTGATGCTGTCTAGTTTGGTGTGACGTCTGTGGATTTTTGTTTGCGTATCGATGAACCACCAGGCTCTGTGAGCTTGCAACGGACACGGGATGGGACGTTCAACAGTGAGAGGAGGTGCAGATATGCCGACAATCAACCAATTGGTGCGCAAGGGTCGTAAGGACATCGAGAAGAAGTCTACGGCGCCTGCGTTGCAAAAGGGTTACAACAGCCACGAGAAGTCGCTGACCGACTTGCCGTCCCCACAAAAGCGCGGCGTGTGCACGCGCGTTGGCACGATGACCCCGAAGAAGCCGAACTCGGCACTGCGCAAATATGCGCGTGTTCGTTTGACGAACACCATCGAAGTCACGGCTTATATTCCGGGCATCGGGCACAACCTGCAAGAGCACTCCGTCGTATTGGTGCGCGGTGGGCGCGTTAAGGACTTGCCGGGTGTGCGCTATCACATTGTTCGCGGTGCCCTTGATACAGCGGGTGTGAAAGACCGCATGCAAGGTCGCTCTAAGTACGGTGCGAAGCGTCCGAAGGCGAAGTCGTAATAGAGCGATAACGTCCTCGTGCGGGGATGAATGGAAGGAGGGTGTTCAGTGCCGAGAAAAGGCCCGGTTCCGAAGCGTGATGTGCTTCCGGACCCGATTTACGGGAATAAGTTGGTCACTCGTTTGATCAACAAAGTTATGCTGGACGGTAAAAAAGGTGTATCACAGCGTATCGTCTACGGTGCGTTCGATTTAATTCGCGAGCGGTCTGGGAAAGATCCTATGGAAGTCTTCGAGACTGCAATGCGGAACGTGATGCCGGTGTTGGAAGTCAAGGCTCGTCGTGTTGGCGGTTCGAACTATCAGGTTCCTGTTGAAGTTCGCAACGACCGTCGCATTACGCTAGGCCTTCGCTGGTTGGTCAACTACGCGCGCATGCGCAGTGAGAAGACCATGGAGGAGAAGCTGGCAAACGAGCTTCTTGATGCAGCGAACAACACTGGCGGTGCGGTGCGTAAGCGCGAAGATACGCATCGTATGGCGGAGGCGAATAAGGCGTTCGCGCATTACCGCTGGTAACCATTACCCTTTAATTAGGAAGGAGGCGGCGCGATGGCACGCGAATTCCCGCTCGAAAAAACGAGGAACATCGGTATTATCGCACATATCGATGCCGGTAAAACCACGACGACCGAGCGCATTCTGTTCTATACTGGCCGTGTTCACAAGATTGGCGAAGTCCATGACGGTGCGGCTACCATGGACTGGATGGTGCAAGAGCAGGAACGCGGTATTACCATCACGTCCGCCGCTACAACTGCTCAGTGGAAAGGGCATCGCATCAACATCATTGACACGCCGGGCCACGTCGACTTCACGGTTGAAGTGGAACGCTCTCTGCGCGTGCTCGATGGTGCTTGTGCGGTGTTTGATGCCAAGGGCGGCGTCGAACCTCAGTCTGAGACGGTGTGGCGGCAGGCGGACAAATATCATGTCCCGCGCATTGCCTATGTCAACAAGATGGACATCATTGGAGCCGACTTCCTCGCTTGCGTTGACCAAATGAAAGAACGCCTTGGCGCGAAAGCGGTGCCGATTCAATTGCCCATCGGTGCTGAAGATGAGTTCCGTGGCATGATTGACCTTGTTGAAATGAAGGCTATCATTTACACGGATGATCTCGGCACGCAGGCGCAGAACACTGAGATTCCGGAAGAATTAAAGGACCTTGCAGAGGAAAAGCGGGCAGAGTTGATCGAGGCGGTAGCCGAGGTCAACGAAGAGTTGATGATGAAGTACCTCGAAGGCGAGGAGCTTACGGTCGACGAGATCAAAGCTGGCCTGCGCGAAGGTACGTGTAAGGTGCAACTCTTCCCGGTCCTGTGCGGATCATCCTACCGGAACAAGGGTGTTCAGCTCATGTTGGATGCGGTCGTGGATTACCTGCCGGCTCCGACGGACGTGCCTGCTATTAAAGGTGTGACGCCCGATGGTGAAGAAATTGAGCGTCATTCTTCGGACGAGGAACCCTTCTCGGCTCTGGCCTTCAAGATTATGACGGATCCGTTCGTCGGTAAGCTCGCGTTCTTCCGCGTGTACTCCGGCATTTTGGAGAGCGGATCATACGTCTTGAATTCGACCAAGGGCAAGCGGGAGCGCATTGGCCGTATCTTGCAGATGCACGCAAACCACCGCGAAGAAATCTCCCGGGTATATGCGGGTGACATCGCGGCTGCGGTAGGCCTAAAGGATACGACCACTGGCGATACCTTATGTGACGAAAAGAATGTCGTTCTTCTCGAGTCAATGGAATTTCCGGAACCGGTTATTTCGGTTTCCATTGAGCCGAAGACAAAAGCCGACCAAGACAAGATGGGTATTGCTTTGTCGAAGTTGGCGGAAGAAGATCCTACGTTCAAGACATATACGGACCCTGAGACCGGACAAACCATCATCCAGGGCATGGGTGAGTTGCACCTTGAGGTCATTGTCGACCGCATGCAGCGCGAGTTTAAGGTTGAGTGCAACGTGGGTATGCCACAGGTTGCCTATCGTGAGACGATCACCAAGCGTGTCGATCAGGAAGGCAAGTTCGTGCGCCAATCTGGTGGCCGCGGGCAGTATGGTCACGTCAAGGTCATCTTCGAACCGTTGGAACGTGGACAAGGTTTCGTCTTCGAAAACAAGATCGTCGGCGGTGTGATTCCGAAGGAATACATCCCTGCGGTCGAAGAAGGTATTCAGGAAGCTATGCGCAACGGCGTATTGGCTGGCTATCCACTCGTCGACGTCAAGGCGACGTTGTATGACGGTTCGTATCACGATGTCGACTCGAGTGAAATGGCGTTCAAAATCGCTGGTTCGATGGCCCTGAAGGCCGGTGCCGAAAAGGCTGCACCCGTTCTGCTGGAGCCCATCATGCGCGTCGAGGTAACGGTCCCCGAGGAGTACATGGGTGACATCCTGGGCGACATCAACTCGCGCCGTGGTCGTGTTGAAGGTATGGATACGCGCAATAACGCAAGCATCGTCCGCGGATTTGTTCCGCTGTCCGAGATGTTTGGTTATTCGACCTCGCTACGCTCACGTACTCAAGGTCGCGGCACCTATTCCATGGAGCTCGCCGCCTATGAAGAAGTGCCGAAGAGTGTTGCTGAGGGCATCATTAAGAAGAGCAAAGGCGAATAAGGAGTGATCTCTCGTGGCAAAGGAAAAATTTGATCGCAGCAAACCGCACGTCAATATTGGTACCATCGGTCACGTCGACCACGGTAAGACGACTTTGACGGCCGCTATTACGTCCGTACAGGCTGCTAAGGGTAAGGCGAAGGCTCAGAAGTACGACGAAATCGACAAAGCTCCAGAAGAGCGCGAGCGCGGTATCACCATTAATACCGCTCACGTCGAATACGAAACCGACAATCGTCACTATGCACACGTGGACTGCCCAGGACACGCTGACTACGTGAAAAACATGATCACCGGTGCTGCTCAGATGGACGGTGCTATCCTGGTCGTATCCGCAGCTGACGGTCCGATGCCGCAAACGCGTGAGCACATCCTGCTCTCCCGTCAGGTCGGCGTTCCGTACTTGGTGGTCTTCCTGAACAAGTGCGACATGGTCGACGATGAAGAATTGCTCGAGCTCGTCGAAATGGAAGTTCGCGAGTTGCTCAGCGAGTACGAGTTCCCTGGAGACGACATCCCGGTCATCCGCGGCTCCGCTCTGAAGGCTCTCGAGGGCGATCCGGAATACGTCAAGAAGATTGAAGAGCTCATGGATGCAGTCGACAGCTACATCCCAACGCCAGAGCGCGACACGACCAAGCCATTCCTGATGCCGGTCGAGGACGTGTTCACCATCACGGGTCGCGGTACGGTTGCTACGGGCCGTGTTGAACGCGGTACTTTGAAGGTTGGCGACGAAGTTGAAATCGTCGGTCTGCGTGAAGAGCGCCGTAAGACGGTTGCCACCGGTATCGAGATGTTCCGTAAACTTCTCGACCAAGCGGAAGCTGGCGACAACATTGGTGCACTGTTGCGTGGTGTCGAGCGTAAAGACATCGAGCGCGGTCAGGTTGTCTGCAAGCCTGGCAGCATCAACCCGCACACTCAGTTCACCGCTGAAGTGTACGTCTTGACGAAGGAAGAAGGCGGCCGTCACACCCCGTTCTTCAACGGCTATCGTCCGCAGTTCTACTTCCGTACAACGGACGTTACCGGTGTTGTTCAATTGCCGGAAGGCACAGAAATGGTGATGCCCGGCGATAACGTTTCCATGACGGTTGAATTGATCGCCCCCATCGCTGTTGAAGAAGGTACCCGTTTCTCCATTCGCGAAGGTGGCCGCACAGTTGGTGCTGGTGTCGTCGCGTCGGTCATCAAGTAATATCACTTCACGCAAGTGATGATTCAGAGAAGGCGGCCCATTGTGGCCGCCTTGTTTCATGGCCAAGTTTACGAATTCGCAAAAAACCTTGCCACGTAGATGATGGTCTAGTATAATATCGGACGTTGGTCTCAAATAGCGATGAAGCGGAAGGTTGCCTATGTGTCCATAAGCCATATGGGATACCGATGGGGGAATTTCTGCGGAGTATGTCCAACGAATTGGGCGAAAAGGAGGGAAAACATATGGCGAAACAAAAGATTCGGATTCGATTGAAGGCGTATGATCACACGATTTTGGATCAGTCGGCAGAGCGAATTGTCGACACGGCGAAGCGCTCTGGCGCAAAGGTGGCCGGACCCATTCCGCTTCCGACGGAGCGCGAGGTGTACACTATTCTGCGTGCGCCGCACAAGTATAAGGATTCGCGTGAACAATTCGAGATTCGTACACATAAACGCTTGATCGATATCCACAATCCGACGCCGCAAACTGTGGACTCGTTGATGCGTCTCGATTTGCCGTCTGGTGTTGATATCGAGATCAAGTTGTAATTGGGATACGGCACACCAGGTGCCGTTGTATTGTATGTGTTTGAGGAGGTGCACACTTTGAAGGGGATTCTCGGGCGCAAGCTTGGCATGACACAAGTCTTTACGGAAGACGGTGAAGTTGTGCCGGTAACGGTCATTGAGGCTGGTCCGTGCGTCGTGCTGCAAAAGCGCGAAGAGGCGGTCGATGGCTATGAAGCAATTCAGGTGGGCTTTGCCGACCAAAAGCCCAACCGGGCGACGAAAGCGGAAAAGGGACACGCCGAAAAGGCGGGGACCGCACCAAAGCGTTTTGTGCGTGAGTTTCGCGGTGTGAACTTGGCGGAATACGAAGTTGGTCAACAACTGAAGGCTGACGTGTTTGCTGTTGGTGATGTCGTTGACGTGATTGGCGTGTCTAAGGGCAAGGGTTATGCAGGTCCTATTAAACGCCATAATCAGCATCGTGGTCCCATGGCGCACGGCTCGAAATACCACCGTGGAGTCGGTTCACTTGGTTCTATTGCTGCAAACCGTACGTTTAAGGGTCAGACCATGGCAGGACGTATGGGTGGAGAACGTGTGACAGTCCAGAACTTGGAGGTTGTCCGCGTCGACGTCGAAAAGAATGTGTTGCTCATTAAGGGTTCTGTTCCGGGACCGAAAAATTCGTTTGTGACTATTCGTTCCGCCGTGAAGGCGCAACAGAAGTAATGATTTGCGTTTGAAAGGAGGCAGAGTCATGCCGACAGTGGCAGTTTTGAATACAGCCGGTCAACAGGTTTCCGAGTTGCAGCTTAGCGACAAGATTTTCGGTGCGCCTGTACGGTTGGATCTCATGCACCAAGTCGTGTTGCAGTATTTGGCTGCGCGCCGTGCCGGTACGCACAAGGTTAAGAATCGTGCGGCGGTATCCGGTGGTGGCCGTAAACCGTGGCGTCAAAAGGGGACGGGCCGTGCTCGTCAAGGTAGTATTCGCGCTCCGCAATGGAAGGGTGGCGGCGTTGTGTTTGGACCTACGCCTCGCTCGTACGCCTTCTCTGTGCCTAAGAAAGTGCGTCGTCTTGCGCTATACAGTGCACTTTCCTCCAAGGTTGCAGAAGGCAAAATCATCGTGCTGGATGACCTGCAATTGAATCAGCCGAAGACCAAGGAAATGGTTTCCGTTCTGAAGAACCTTAACGTCGGTAAAGCGCTGATTGTCGATGGTGAAAAGAAGGAACCTGTATACCTGTCTTCGCGGAACATTCCTGGAGTGAAATACATGGATGCGGCCGGCATCAATGTCTATGAGCTACTCCGTCACGATCACCTCGTACTGACGAAGGATGCGGTTGCGAAGGTAGAGGAGGTGTTCGCCTGATGGATCCGCGGGATTTGATTAAACGTCCGGTCATCACTGAACGCTCCACTGAGCTCATGGAAGAAAACAAGTACGTGTTTGAGGTCGACCGCCGCGCGAACAAGGTTGAGATTCGCAAGGCGATTGAGAAGTTGTTCGACGTGAAGGTCGTTTCCGTAAACACGCTGAACCAGACAGGTAAGGTCAAGCGGGTTGGCAAGTATGTGGGCCGTACGCAGGATCGCAAAAAGGCCATCGTCAAGCTTGCACCGGATTCGAAGCCGATCAATTTCTTTGGCGAGTCGTGATCGGACTGCCTCGAACGCAATAAACAAAGGAGGTCGTCGATATGGCGATTAAGAAGTATCGTCCGACTTCTCCTGGACGCCGCTTTATGTCGGTCTCGACGTTCGAAGAGATCACGACCGACAAACCGGAGAAGTCGTTGCTGGTTCCGCTGAAAAACCGTGCGGGCCGCAACAATCAAGGTAAGATCACCGTTCGTCACCAAGGCGGCGGGCACAAGCGCCAATACCGCTTGATTGACTTTAAGCGGAACAAAGACGGCGTGCCGGCCAAGGTGGCAACGATTGAGTATGATCCTAACCGCTCAGCTCGCATTGCCCTGCTGCACTACCGTGACGGTGAGAAGCGTTACATTATTGCACCGCACGGATTGAAGGTCGGGGACATTATTGTCAGCGGTGAGAATGCGGATATTCGCGTTGGGAATGCGTTGCCGTTGTCGTCGATCCCTGTTGGTACGGTTATTCACAACATCGAGTTGAAACCCGGTAAGGGTGGACAGTTGGCTCGTGCGGCTGGCGCGTCTGCGCAGCTGATGGCGAAGGAAGGCGATTATGCGCAAGTTCGTCTCGCATCTGGCGAAGTGCGCAAGGTTCGCGTCGAGTGCCGTGCGACAATTGGTCAAGTCGGCAATCTGGATCACGAAAATATCAACATCGGTAAGGCTGGACGCAGTCGCTGGTTGAATCGACGTCCAACTGTCCGTGGTTCCGTCATGAACCCTGTGGATCACCCGCACGGTGGTGGTGAGGGTCGCGCTCCGATCGGTCGCAAGTCGCCGATGTCCCCTTGGGGCAAGCCGACTCTTGGTAAAAAGACGCGTAAGAAGAACCATCCGACTGATAAGTACATCGTTCGTCGGCGGACGAAGTAATACGGATCACGTCTGGATTGTTTGAAGAAGGGAGGCGACTGACGTTGGGTCGTTCATTGAAGAAGGGGCCGTTCTGCGACGACCACCTCATGAAAAAGGTGGAGGCGTTGAATGAGTCGGGCGAAAAGAAGGTTATTAAGACCTGGTCGCGACGTTCTACCATTTTCCCTCAGTTTGTCGGACATACGTTCGCTGTTCATGACGGGAGAAAGCACGTGCCGGTGTACGTAACTGAGGATATGGTCGGTCACAAGTTGGGCGAGTTCGTCCCGACGCGGACGTTCAAAGGTCACGCTGGCGATGAGAAGTCTTCTCGATCCCGCTAAGCGGTTTTTTGAGTACCTGATATAGGCGTCGTCGCAGTTTTCGCTCGTCGGCGCCAGTCTCGTGGAGGAGGTAGCAGGATGGAGGCAACGCAAACGCGTGCTGTTGCGAAGTATATTCGCATCGCTCCGCGCAAGATGCGCCTGGTGGTCGACTTGATTCGCGGCAAAGGTGTGCAAGAAGCCCTCGCGATATTGAAGTTCACGCCTCGCGCTGGTTCGCCGGTCGTTGAAAAGGTGCTGCGGTCTGCGATCGCGAATGCGGAGAACAATCACAATATGGACGTTGATCGGCTCTACGTAAAGGAGATTTACGTGGATGAAGGTCCGACGCTAAAAAGGTTCCGTCCTCGTGCGCAAGGACGCGCATTCAGCATTTTTAAGCGGACGAGTCATGTGACGGTCGTCGTCGCTGAAAAGTAAGGGAGGGATTTGCTGCATGGGTCAAAAGGTTAACCCTGTTGGTCTCCGAATTGGCATCATCCGTGATTGGGAGGCGAAGTGGTTCGCGAATAAGAAGGACTATCAAGACCTGTTGCTTGAGGACTTAAAGATTCGGAACTATGTTTCACGTCGTCTCAAGGATGCTGCTGTGGCATCGATTGACATCGAACGTGCTGCCAATCGCATTAATGTGACGGTGCACACCGCGAAACCGGGCATGGTCATCGGCAAGGGCGGTGCGGAAGTCGATGCGTTGCGCAATCAGTTGAACGCTCTTACCGGGAAACGCGTCCACATCTCCATTTCGGAGATCAAGTCGCCGGATTTGTCAGCAAAGCTGGTAGCTGAAGGGATCGCGCAGCAACTGGAGCGCCGTGTTTCGTTCCGTCGCGCGATGAAGCAGGCAATTCAACGCTCAATGCGCGCGGGTGCAAAGGGTGTTCGCGTTCAGGTTTCTGGTCGTCTTGGTGGTGCTGAAATCGCACGTACCGAGGGTTATTCGGAAGGTACGGTTCCGCTGCACACCCTGCGTGCGGATATTGATTATGCGTTGGCTGAAGCGCATACCACCTACGGCCGAATCGGCGTTAAGGTTTGGATTTATCGCGGTGAAGTGCTTCCGCAGCGGAAGAATCATTCTGCGGAGACCGCAGAGGACGCTGTTCAAGGAGGTCGGTAAACCATGTTGATGCCAAAGCGCGTAAAGCACAGAAAAGAGTTCCGTGGCCGCATGAAGGGTCATTCCAAGGGCGGCAACGAAGTGACGTTTGGCCAGTATGGCCTGGTTGCTCTCGAGCCTGCCTGGATCACGAACCGCCAAATCGAAGCGGCTCGTATCGCGATGACGCGCTATATGCGTCGTGGCGGCAAGGTGTGGATTAAAATCTTCCCGAGCAAACCAGTTACGCAAAAGCCTGCGGAAACTCGTATGGGCAGTGGTAAGGGTTCGCCGGAGAAGTGGGTGGCTGTGGTAAAGCCTGGTCGCGTGATGTTTGAGGTGGCCGGCGTTAGTGAAGAAATTGCTCGTGAGGCTATGCGCTTGGCGGCAATGAAGCTCCCGATCAAGTCGAAGTTTGTGACTCGTGAAGAAGTGGGTGGTGACGCAAATGAAGGCAACTGAGTTGCGGGAACTGAGCAGCGAGGAGCTGGCGTCCCGCATTGAGGGGCTGAAGGACGAGCTGTTCAACCTCCGCTTCCAACTGGCAACGGGGCAATTGGAAAACCCGATGCGTATTCGCCAGGTGCGCAAGGATATTGCACGCGCAAAGACGATTTTGCGTCAGCGTGAGCTTGGCATTGGTTAATTCGGAAAGGAGGTCATTTCATGGAACGCAATGAGCGCAAAGAGCGCGTTGGCAAGGTCGTCAGCGACAAGATGGATAAGACCATCGTCGTTGCTGTAGAGGAGAACGTGAAGCACCGCCTCTATAACAAGACAGTTCGCCGGACCAAAAAGTTTAAGGCGCACGATGAAAACAATGAGGCGAAGATCGGCGACGTTGTACGGATTATGGAAACCCGTCCGCTCAGTAAGGATAAGCGTTGGCGGTTGGTCGAAATCGTCGAGAAGGCCGTTATTATCTGAGTTTCATTAGTCGGAAGGGAGGAAATCTAGGATGATTCAACCGCAAACACGCTTGACCGTGGCAGACAACTCTGGGGCGAAGGAAATCATGTGCTTTCGCGTGCTCGGTGGTTCGAACCGGAAGACGGCCAACATCGGTGATATCATCGTTGCGTCTGTTAAGAGTGCAACACCCGGGGGCGTTGTCAAGAAGGGTGACGTCGTGAAGGCTGTGATCGTTCGCAGCAAGCGCGGTCTTCGCCGCAATGATGGATCGCATATTCGTTTCGACGAGAACGCAGCGGTCATCATTCGTGAAGACAAGAGCCCTCGCGGCACGCGTATTTTTGGGCCTGTCGCGCGCGAATTGCGCGATCGCGATTTTATGAAGATTATCTCCTTGGCACCTGAAGTGCTCTAAGGAGACGGGATTTGAACGCGGGAGGTGGCAACGTGACGAAGTTGCGAGTGAAGACCGGAGATAAAGTCGTCGTCATCGCAGGCAAGGACAAGACGAAGACCGGCCGCATTTTGAAGGTGTTCCCGAGTGAGGGTCGTGTGATCGTCGAGGGCGTGAACATCGTAAAGCGCCATTCAAAGCCGAGCCCGGCACATCCGGAGGGCGGCATTATCGAGAAGGAAGCACCCATTCACGTTTCGAATATCGCGATCGCGGATCCGAAGACGGGTGAGGCTTCGCGTATCGGATACAAGTTCCTAGAAGACGGGCGCAAAGTGCGTTACTCGAAAAAGTCTGGCGAAGTTCTCGACTGAGTAGCCAGGTGAAGGGAGGTTTTGTCGTTGACTCGATTGCAAGATATGTACCGGGCGCAGGTCGTGCCGGCGTTGATGAAGGAGTTCCAATACAAGAATGCGATGCAGGTTCCTCGCGTCGAGAAGGTTGTCATTAACATGGGTCTCGGCGAAGCGACGCAGAATCCAAAAGTGATTGATGCTGCGGTTGAGGATTTGCAGGCTATTGCGGGACAACGTCCTGTTGTTACGCGTGCGAAGAAGTCCATCGCGGGTTTTCGTCTTCGTCAAGGCATGCCAATTGGTGTGAAGGTGACGTTGCGCGGCGAACGGATGTACCACTTCCTCGACAAGCTGATGAACGTTGCGCTTCCTCGTGTGCGCGACTTCCGCGGCGTTTCGCCAAAGGCGTTTGATGGCCGTGGCAACTACACGTTGGGTTTGCGGGAACAGTTGATCTTCCCTGAAATCGATTATGACAAGATCGATAAAGTTCGCGGCATGGAAGTGGTTGTCGTGACGACGGCGAACACAGATGAAGAAGCTCGTGCGCTGCTCACGGAGATGGGCATGCCATTCCGGAAGTAAAAGTCTTTGACGAGGAGGTCGAGACCGTGGCAAAGAAGTCGATGATTATCAAGGCGCAGCGGAAACCGAAGTTTAGCACGCGTGCCTACACTCGTTGCCGCGTGTGCGGGCGTCCGCACTCGGTGTATCGTAAGTTCGGTATTTGCCGCATTTGCTTCCGCGAGTTGGCCTATAAAGGGCAGCTTCCGGGCGTGAAGAAGGCAAGCTGGTAATTCGTTCGGAAGGAGGTTTTGTACAGATGATGACATCCGATCCGATTGCGGATATGCTCACTCGCATCCGCAACGCGAATCAGGTACGGCATGAAAAGGTGGAGATCCCGGCGTCGAACATTAAGCGTGCGATCGCTGAGATTTTGAAAAATGAGGGTTATGTTCGCGACGCGGAGTTCGTCCAAGACGGACCACAGGGTACGATCCGCCTGTTCCTGAAGTATGGCAAGGGTCAAGAGCGCGTAATCACAGGACTGAAACGGATCAGCAAGCCGGGTTTGCGCGTGTATGTAGGGCACGACAACATTCCGCGCGTACTTGGCGGGCTCGGTGTGGCGATTCTTTCGACTTCTAAGGGGATCATGACCGATCGCGAAGCTCGTAAACAGGGCGTCGGCGGCGAAGTCCTTTGCTACGTTTGGTAAGTTCTCTTCGATTGGAGGTGTAGCACATGTCCCGTACAGGGCGTAAGCCGATCCCGGTTCCGGCTGGGGTCGAAGTGACTGTAAACGGTACGCACTTGGTCGTGAAGGGGCCGAAGGGCCAGCTTGAGCGCCAATTGCATCCTGATATGAAACTGGTCGTGAATGACGGCGTGATCGTCGTTGAGCGGCCGTCCGATGAAAAGAAGCACAAGGCCTTGCATGGTACCACGCGCAGCGTCGTGGCGAACATGGTGGAAGGCGTGACGAACGGATTTGCCAAGAATCTTGAGTTGGTTGGCGTTGGTTACCGCGCGAACAAGGCAGGTAGCAAGGTGACGCTATCGCTCGGGTTTTCGCATCCGGTTGAGTTGCCCGAGGTACCTGGCATTGAGGTCGAAGTTCCTGCTCAAACGAAGCTGATTGTCCGTGGTATCGATAAGGAATTAGTCGGTTCGTATGCTGCGAAGGTGCGCGAGTTGCGTCCGCCTGAGCCGTACAAGGGCAAGGGTATTCGTTATGAAGGCGAGAACGTGCGCCGTAAGGTCGGTAAGACTGGTAAGAAGTAAGAATCGTGATCGATTGCGGGCAAAGGAGTGAGTCTTGGTGATTACGAAGGTGAATCGCAACGAAGCGCGCAAGCGGCGCCATGTTCGTGTGCGTGCGCGCGTTTCCGGTACGCCGGAGCGTCCGCGGTTGAATGTCTACCGTTCAAACAAGCACATTTATGTGCAGTTGATCGACGATACGACCGGCCGCACGTTGACGAGCGCTTCGACGGCGGAAAAGGGCTACGAAGGCAACGGTGGCAATGTGGAGGCGGCTCGCAAAGTTGGACAGTTGATTGCAGAGCGGTCGCTTGCGAAGGGATACAAGGCAGTCGTATTTGATCGCGGTGGTTACCTCTATCACGGGCGCATTCAGGCGTTAGCCGATGCAGCGCGTGAGGCAGGTCTCGAGTTTTAATTTAGAGAGGAAGGTGTTCACGTGCGCATAGATCCGAATCAGCTCGAACTGACCGAGCGCGTCGTTCATGTGAATCGCGTTGCGAAGGTCGTCAAGGGTGGTCGTCGTTTCTCGTTCTCCGCGTTGGTGGTTGTCGGTGACGGCAATGGTTACGTTGGCGCTGGTCTTGGCAAAGCGCAGGAAGTCCCTGATGCGATTCGCAAGGCCATCGACGACGCGAAGAAGCATTTGATTCACGTTCCTATGAAGCGCACCACGATTCCGCATGAGGCGCTGGGGCGGTTTGGCGCCGGCCAGGTTCTGATTAAGCCGGCTCCGACAGGTAGCGGCGTGATTGCTGGTGGCCCCGCACGCGCGGTGCTGGAGTTGGCTGGAATTAAGGATATCGTGACGAAGTCGCTCGGGTCGAATAACCCCATCAACATGGTGCATGCGACACTCGACGCGTTAAAGCAATTGAAGCGTGCCGACGAAGTGGCGCGTTTGCGCGGTAAGTCGTTGGAAGAGATTCTGGGATAAGGAGGCGTACAACGTGGCAAAAAAGCTGGCGATCACGCTGAAGAAAAGCCCCTTTGGGCGCCCAGAGAATCAGCGCAAGACTGCAGCTGCGCTGGGACTGCGCAAGCTGCAACAGACGGTTGTCCGCGAGGATACCCCGGTTATTCGAGGCATGATTAACCGCATCAGCCATCTGGTTGAAGTGGTGGAACAGGACGCGTAATCGCGAGGGAGGTGTACGTAGATGCAATTGCACGAGTTAAAGGCGCAGCCAGGTGCTCGCCGCAGCAAGAAGCGCGTGGGTCGCGGCACCAGCTCCGGTCACGGTAAGACTTCTACGCGTGGTCATAAAGGGCAGTGGGCGCGCTCGGGCGGTGGCGTGCGGATTGGTTTTGAAGGCGGTCAGACGCCATTGTTCCGTCGACTCCCGAAGCGTGGCTTCAACAACAGTCGTTTTGCGAAGGTATATGCGACGGTGAACGTGGAAGCCCTGAATGACTTCCCGGCTGGCACGGTTGTAACCCCAGAATTGTTGCTTGAACAACGTTTAATCCGTGAGCCTTTGGATGGCTTGAAGGTCCTGGGTACGGGTGAGTTACAGGTGAAGTTGACGGTGAAGGCGCACGCGTTCTCGGCTGCGGCGAAGGAGAAGATCGAAGCCGCAGGCGGAATCGCCGAGGTGATTTGACGTGTTGCAGGCCATTGCGAATCTGTGGCGCCTCAAGCACCTTCGCAATCGGATTTTGTTTACCCTGATGGTGCTTGCCGTCTACCGGATTGGCACTTACATTCCGGTACCCGGCATGAACGTCAGTGCTCTGAATGCTGGACAGGGCAATAATGCATTGTTCAGTTTGTTGAATATGTTTTCCGGGGGCGCGTTTTATCGCTTCTCGATTTTTGCGATGAGTGTGACGCCGTATATTACGGCGTCGATCATCGTCCAGTTGCTTCAATCCGGTGTCATTCCGAGGTTTGAGGAATGGCAAAAGGAAGGCGAGTCAGGGCGTCAGCGGTTGACGCAAGTGACACGGTATCTCACGGTAGGGCTAGGCTGCTTACAAGCGATTGGGTTTACCTATATGTTCGCTCGGTCAGGCCTGTTGTTGGCGAGTGCGAACAACTTGTGGTCATATATCGTGATCGTCGTGACTTTGACCGCCGGAGATACGCTGTTGATGTGGTTTGGTGAGATGATCACCGAAAAAGGCGTGGGTAACGGTATTTCACTGCTAATCTTTGTCGGTATTCTGTCTCGATTTTCGACGCTCGGGCAAGAAGTATACTCGAGTTGGTACATGGGGCAGTCGAGTCACCTGTTTCTCGCCATCTTGAAGACCCTGCTTTTAATTGCCGGGATCGTGGTGATCTTTGCACTCATTGTGCTGGTTCAGCAGGCTGAGCGCAAGGTTCCAATTCAATATGCGAAGCGGGTGGTAGGGCGTACCGTGTACAGCGGGCAGCAGTCCTACATTCCGATCAAAGTCATTGCAGCCGGCGTGATTCCCGTGATCTTCGCTGTTTCGCTGCTCATTTTGCCATATACGATTGCCTCGTATTTTCAATCGCATCATTGGGCGGCTTTCATTCTGCGGTATCTCAGTCCGCAGACGGGCTGGTACATGGCTCTGGAAGTCCTCTTGATCATCGTGTTTTCGTTCTTCTACACGCATGTACAGATCAACCCGCAGCAGTTGGCCGAACAATTGCAGAAGCATGCGGGTTTCATTCCGGGTGTGCGTCCGGGGCGCGATACGGAGATGTACATTATCAAGGTCATCAATCGGATTACGGTATTCGGTTCGGTGTTCTTGGGCGTAATCTCCATCTTGCCTTTCTTGCTGCTGGGGGCCATTAACTTGACCGATTACAACATTCAGGGAACGTCGCTGATTATCTTGGTCGGCGTAGCGTTGCAGACGATGCAGCAGATGGAAGGGCAATTGTTGCAGCGCCAGTATCGAGGCTTTTTACGAGAATCGTGACGGGGACGCCGTCCGCGGCGGTTGGTAGCGTGGGATCGCAGAGACCAAGGAGGAGATGTCGGTGCAGGTCATTTTGGTAGGTCTCCCGGGCGCTGGTAAGGGTACGCAGGCCGAGCGGATCCAGTCTGAGTATGGCATTCCGCATATTTCGACTGGTGACATGTTCCGCAAGGCCGTGGCGTCGGGCAGTCCGTTGGGTTTGGAGTTGAAGGCGTATCTGGATTCCGGGCGTCTTGTGCCTGATGAGACGACAATCGCGGTCGTGCGCGAACGTCTTCAGGAGGCGGATGCTGCCAATGGGTTTTTGCTCGACGGATTCCCTCGGACACTGGAACAGGCCCGTGCCTTGGACGCGATGTTGCACGAACTCAATCGTCCGTTGGACGTCGTCTTGTATATTCACGTAGATCCTGGTGTCTTGAAAGAACGTTTGACCGGGCGCCGCATATGCAAGTCGTGTGGTGCAACATACCACATGGTCTTTCAACCGCCCAAGGTGGCTGGTGTCTGCGATAAGTGCGGCGGTGAGCTGTATCAGCGTGCCGACGATACCGAAGAAGCGGTGGCGACAAGGCTGGAACAGTTTAAGCAGACCGCGCCGCTCATCGAGTATTACGATCAGCGGGGTTTGTTGCGGCAGATTGACGGTGAGCAGCCAATTGACAAGGTGCACGCCGACGTCGTTGCAGCATTGGCTCCATTCAAGAGGTGAGAGTGCAAGCGATGAGCGTACCTCGGGAATTGCCGCCTCTTGGTTCTCTCGTCGAGGTGATGCAGGGGCGCGACGCCGGACTCGTGGCAGTAGTTATCGGGCATCTGGAGGATCGTTTCATCCTTGTCGCGGACGGCAGCGTCCGCCGTGCCGATAAGCCAAAAAAGAAGAATGTGCTCCACGTACGGCGCTTGTCGCACATCGCAGGCGAGGTTGCAGAAAAACTTCGCATCGATGGCAAGGTGACGAATGCGTTGTTGCGTCACACGGTCAGAATGTTTCTGGAAGAACGTCTGGCAGCAGCGAACCAACGTGATCAAGGAGGGGCGTTCCATGGCGAAGGATGATGTAATCGAAGTTGAGGGCACGGTCATTGAGCCGTTGCCAAACGCGATGTTTCGCGTTGAATTGGAGAATGGACACAAGGTACTGGCACATGTCTCCGGAAAGATCCGGATGCACTATATCAAGATCTTGCCGGGGGATCGCGTGACCGTCGAACTTTCTCCGTACGATCTTACACGTGGTAGGATTACCTACCGCTACAAGTAATCGTAGACTGGCATTCAGCGCTGATATGCGGTATGATACCCCAAGTGAAGGAGGGTTTCTGATGAAGGTGCGTCCTTCTGTCAAGCCCATGTGCGAGAAGTGCAAAGTGATTCGTCGTAAAGGGAATGTCATGGTGATTTGCGAGAATCCGAAGCACAAACAGCGCCAAGGCTAAGGCTTTGCGTTCGTGCACGGCGCTTGTGATAGATGTAATGTTAGAACATATCGCGTGTCTTAGGTGTTATCACGAAGGCAGCGCGGCTGTTTCCTTGTGTACACGTCCGGAGGTGCGTCTTTCGCATTTCTGTTGATGGTGCAGAGGGACTGTCTTCGTGTTTTCATAAAGTGTGCCGTGGGCTTGTCCCTTGGCAGTGAATTTGCAGCTCACACGTGGAGGTGGAGTCTTTACATGGCACGTATTGCCGGTGTCGATTTGCCGCGCGACAAGCGCGTCGAAATCGGATTGACCTATATTTTTGGCATCGGCCGGACGACCGCCAATAAGATTTTGGCGACGACTGGCATTGATCCGAACCGTCGAGTGAAGGACCTCACGGAAGAAGAAGTCGTACGTTTGCGCGACGAAATTGAGCGTTCCCATAAGGTTGAGGGCGACCTCCGCCGTGAGATCGCGCTGAACATCAAGCGTCTGACGGAAATCGGCTGTTATCGTGGTATTCGCCATCGCCGTGGTTTGCCAGTTCGCGGTCAACGCACGAAGACCAATGCTCGTACGCGCAAGGGTCCGCGTCGTACGGTTGCGGGTAAGAAGAAGTAATCTTTCAGGGGGTGTAATTGTTGGCGAAAGTGAAGCAACGTCGTGGGGCGGGTTCTACTGCGCGTCCGCGTCGTCGTGATCGTAAAAATGTGGAGGCTGGCGTCGCGCATATCCGTTCGACGTTTAACAATACAATTGTCAGCATCACAGATCCGAGCGGTGCTGTGATTTCGTGGTCGTCGGCTGGTAATGTCGGTTTTAAAGGATCGCGTAAGAGCACCCCGTATGCGGCCCAAATGGCTGCCGAAGCGGCTGCTCGCACGGCCATGGAACATGGTATGAAAACTGTCGAAGTCATGGTCAAGGGTCCTGGTGCGGGCCGTGAAGCGGCGATTCGGGCTCTCCAAGCTGCTGGCTTGGAAGTTGCGGGTATCCGTGATGTGACGCCGATTCCGCACAACGGTTGCCGGCCGCCGAAGCGCCGTCGCGTATAATCGACTGCGGATGGGTTGGTTGCCAGCGATGTTCGCTGGTAGTACGGAATTTCTTACGGTGTGCATTGTCACGCCGTTTTATGTGATACGGGTATACAAGAAATTGGAGGTGTCAATCCTAGAATGGCAAGATATACAGGGCCAGTGTGCCGTCTGTGCCGCCGCGAGGGTATTAAGTTGTACCTGAAGGGTGAGCGCTGCTTCAGTGAAAAGTGTGCCATCGACAAGCGGCCGTACGCACCTGGACAACATGGACAAGGTCGCAAGCGCAACTCGGAGTATGGTAGCCAGCTGCGCGAGAAGCAAAAGGCTCGCCGTTACTATGGAGTATTGGAAAGCCAGTTTGAGCGTTACTACGAAGAGGCTGCGCGCCGTCGTGGGGTTACCGGTGAGACGCTGTTGTCTTTGCTCGAAAGCCGTTTGGACAACGTCGTCTATCGCTTGGGCTTCGCGGCTTCGCGTGCCGAGGCTCGTCAGATCGTGCGTCATGGTCACATCGAAGTGAACGGCCGGCGCGTCGATATTCCTTCGTTCCTCGTGCGTGAAGGCGATGTGGTCGCTGTTCGCGAGAAGAGCCGCGACAATGGCCGCATTAAGGAATTGGCCGAGGTCATCGGAAATCGGACGATCCCGGCATGGCTCCAGCTCGACGCCGAGAAGTTGAGCGGTAAGGTTCTGCGCAAGCCTGAGCGTGAAGAAATCGACACGCCAGTGGCTGAGCAGATGATCGTCGAGTATTATTCGCGGTAACCCTTAGCGCAGGCTGACCAGCTTCCGGTCAGCTCCGAGCGTCGACTAGTACCACTCCCAAGGAGGATTAGGAATGATTGAAATAGAGAAGCCGCGAATCGAGATTGTGGAACAAACCGAAGACTACGGCAAGTTCGTATGCGAACCGCTGGAGCGCGGCTATGGCACGACGTTCGGCAATTCACTGCGGCGCATCCTATTGTCCTCCATTCCGGGGGCAGCGGTGCGCTCCGTCAAGATTGAGGGCGTCCTTCACGAGTTTGCGACGATTCCTGGTGTGGTCGAGGATGTCACGGAAATTATCCTCAATCTCAAACGGCTCTCGCTGAAAATTCATTCCGACGAAGAGAAGATCCTTGTCATCGACGCCGATCGCCCTGGGGTTATCACTGCTGCGGACATTCGAGCCGATTCGGACGTGGACATCATGAATCCGGATTTGCATATCGCGACTCTGACCGAAGGGGCGCGCGTGTACATGGAAATGCGCGCCGGCCGCGGTCGTGGGTACGTGCCAGCGCATCGCAACAAGCCGGAAGAACAGGAAATTGGGCTGATTCCAATCGACTCACTGTACTCGCCGATCTCGCGCGTCAACTTCTCTGTAGAGAATACACGTGTGGGTCAGGTCACCGACTACGACAAGCTGACGCTTGAAGTGTGGACGGATGGCAGCGTCGCTCCCGACGAGGCGGTGAGCGTCGGTGCGAAAATCCTGACGGATCACTTGATGCTTTTCGTCGGACTGACGGATCGTGGCAAGGACACAGACATGATGGTTGAGAAAGAAAGCAGCCAAAATGATCGTGTTCTCGACATGCCGATTGAGGAACTCGACCTGTCGGTGCGTTCTTACAATTGCCTGAAGCGGGCTGGTATTAACACGGTCGCTGAACTGTGTGCCAAGTCCGAAGAAGAGATGATGAAAGTGCGAAATCTCGGGCGTAAGTCCCTTGAGGAAGTCATTGAGAAGCTCGAGGGCTTAGGGTTGGGTTTGCGTCAGGAAGACTGACTGCCTGGATAGCTATGGATGACGGATGACGTTTGAAGGAGGGATAACGGAATGGCTTACCGCAAGTTGAATCGTACGTCGTCGAACCGGAAGGCTCTGTTCCGCAGTTTGGTGACGGATCTCGTGCTGTACGAACGTATTCAGACGACAGAAGCGAAGGCGAAGGAGCTTCGTTCTATCGCTGAGAAAATGATTACCCTCGCAAAGCGTGGGGATCTGCATGCTCGCCGTTTGGTTGCACAGTACGTACGTCGAGAGTCTTTGGGACTGGATGGAGAAGGTCCAGACGCCATTCAGAAGCTGTTTAGCGATATCGCACAGCGGTACCAAGACCGGAACGGCGGTTACACCCGTATTGTGAAGATTGGGCCACGCCGCGGCGATGCTGCGCCGATGGTCGTTATTGAGCTTGTTTGATGGCCGATAGCATTAGGGAAAGCCGTGGGAACCGGATACGCCTTGTCGTCGCATACGATGGCGCCGGTTTTCACGGCTTTGCCCGTCAGGATGGGCTGCGTACCGTGCAGGCCACGTTGGAAGAAACGTTGACACGCATGCTGAGTACGCCCATCGAGGTGCACGGGTCTGGACGCACGGATAAGGGTGTGCACGCGCGTGCGCAAGTCGTTCATTTCGATTTGCCTTATGGTCCACCTGCAGAGCGGATGGTTTATGTTCTACGGCGCCGCTTACCAGCAGACATCATACCGCTATGGGCGGATCGGGTGGACACCGGGTTCCACGCGCGGTTTTCTGTGGTTCGTAAAACCTATCGCTACCTGTTATATCGAGGTGCGACACCAAATCTGTTTTTGTATCGGTTCAGCTGGCACGTGCCAGGTGTGCTTGGTGTAGAGGCTATGCGGGAAGCAGCGGCACACCTGCTTGGCCGCCATGATTTCACGTCGTTTTGCGCCAGCGCGACGCCGCAGGAAGACAAGGTGCGCTCGCTCTATCGGATCGATTTCGTCGAGTCACCCAATCGGTTGGCGATTGAGGTTGAAGGAAGCGGTTTTTTGCAGTACATGGTGCGGATCATTGTCGGCACGCTGGTGAAGGTTGGCCAAGGTCGTGAGAGAGCGGATCGAATACCGGCCATTCTGGCGGCGAAGGATCGCCGGTTGGCGGGCGAGACCGCGCCACCACATGGCCTGTGTCTTTGGAATGTCGAGTATCCGCCAGAGTACGGCGGGAAAGTTGTTGATCCGGAAGCGGATTTGTAATAAAATTGTGCAGGTATATTTGACCCACTGACTCCCCCGTTACGCCAGTTGGTCAAATTGAGGATCCGGAGGGAATCTGAATGCGTACGACGTACATGGCAAAGCCCGGCGCGGTTGAGCGCAAGTGGTATGTCATTGACGCCGCTGGCTGGCGCGTGGGCCGTTTGGCTACACATATTGCGTCTATTCTTCGCGGCAAGCATAAACCTGAATTTACACCGCACGTTGATACGGGTGATTTCGTCATTGTCATCAATGCGGACAAAGTCGAATTCACGGGTAAAAAGTTGCAGGACAAGAAGTATTATCGCCACTCTGGTTATCCAGGCGGTTTGAAGGTCACGACGGCTCAGGATATGTTGCAAAAGCACCCCGAGCGCGTGTTGTATTACGCGGTTCGCGGTATGCTGCCGCACAATACACTTGGACGCGCCCAGCTGAAGAAGCTGAAAGTGTATGCTGGTCCGGAGCATCCGCATGCTGCACAGCAGCCCATTCCACTCGTACCCGGTACGAAGGAATAAAGGAGGGACAGAACCTTGGCACGTTTGCAATACATGGCAACTGGACGCCGTAAGACGTCTGTCGCTCGCGTACGTCTTCTCCCGGGCGACGGCAATATCGTAGTCAATAAGCGCTCGATGGACGAGTATTTTGGTCTGGAAACGCTGAAGTTGATTGTAAAGCAGCCGCTTTTGTTGACGGAGACGCTGAGTCAGTATGACGTTTATGCTAACGTCTACGGCGGTGGTATCTCTGGACAGGCCGGTGCTATCCGCCACGGCATCGCACGCGCGTTGCTGAAAGTGGATCCGGAATTGCGGCCGACCCTGAAGAAGGCTGGTCTGTTGACGCGCGACGCACGCATGAAGGAACGTAAGAAGTATGGCTTAAAGGCCGCACGGCGCGCACCACAGTTCTCGAAGCGCTAACCGAGTTTGTATCGATTATCCCTGCTGTCTGCATGAATTTTGTGCAGGCAGCTTTTTTGTTGCTCTCTTCGTTCATGGTTTCCGGTTCGTCTGCACAAACTGAGCAGAGCGAGCATGTCTGACGAAGGGAGTAGGAGAATGTTTAGCAAACAGAGACACCTGCCAGTGTTGATTGGTGCGATGGCATGCATGCTCTCCGCCTCCGCGGTCGTACCAATGACACAGGCGAGTGCATGGTTTTATAAACATGCGCATACCGTCAACAGTGAGGCTGCTCCTTCGGGTATTGCTGGCAAGACCATTGTCGTCGACGCCGGGCATGGGGGCAAAGACTCCGGGGCACGAGGCATAGGCGGTCTCCAGGAAAAGGACATTACATTGGCAGTCGCGCAACGTTTGATTGCCTACTTGCAGCAGGCGGGCGCAATCGTGGTGGCGACCCGGACGACAGATGTCGATCTCGCCACCGACGAGGATCGCGCAAACCGACGTCGTCACCTCGGAGACTTACGAGGGCGGATGAACGTGGTTCGCAAGCAGAAGATTGACGCATTTGTTTCCATTCACTGCAATGCTGCACCATCCGCGGACTGGCATGGTGCACAGGTGCTCTATTTTGCGACAAACGATCACGCTAAAGCGCTTGCTAGCCTCATGCAATCCGAATTTCGCGAAGAATTGCTGCCGACCAAACGCGAGATCGAGTCCAATCGCTCCTTGTATCTGTTGAAGCGCATTGAAGGACCAACAGTACTGGCGGAGATTGGTTTCCTCACGAATCCGCAAGAGGCTATGGCGATGCGTACGGCGTCGTACCAAGACAAGGTTGCCTTCGCGATGTACCAGGCATTGGTCCGGTACTTTAGCGATCCATCCGTGGCCAAGGCGGCTGAGAAATTCTGAGAAGCCAAGGGGGCGGCGATATGAGGCGTCGGCGCAGAGCAAGGTCCTGGATGTATTGGCTGATGCTGGCGGTTGTGTTCTTTGCCGTCATTCGCTTCATCGGCCCACTCGCGGCCGACGTCGCGGGACGCCCCCATTCAGCGGTGCGTGATTCGGTCAGCCAACACGCCGCGCCGGTGCTCGAACTATCTGCGACCGGCTGGACCTGGAACGGCAGGCCGGTCTACCGCGTACAGAATCTCTCCAACCGTGTGCTTTCTCATGTAAGTATCACAAGCTGGCAGGGAGATCTTCTGCCGCTATTGGCCATTTCCCGAGAATCTCCGAAGCACATGCCGGAACAGCCGTTGGCCCAGCCACCCTATCAAGTTCCTCCTGGTAATTCTGCTTGGTTTGTGGGCGAGGATGAGGGGCGACCGCGCTATGTCGTTTCGTGGCTCGCGAACGGCGAGGAAGCGTACGAAGTAGTGACCACGCGTTTGGTTTCGCCCGCCTGATGATGTACACTAATGCTATTGGAATAGGTAGTGCGCAAACATACTTGGGAGGTTGTCGCACGAGTGGTTACACGTGAGCAAATCATAGAAGCGCTCCGGGACGTACAGGATCCCGAGGTTCATAGAAGCATCGTCGAGTTGGATATGGTACAAGCTGTTGAGATCGACGGCGGTCGAGTGAGTGTTGAAATCTTGCTGACCATTCGCGGTTGTCCACTAAGTCATGTCATTGAGGACGAGGTGAAAAAGAGGCTGCTCGCTGTTGCTGGTGTCGAGCAGGTCGAAGTTCGCATCAGCCACATGACGGACGAGCAACGCGCGGCGTTTGCCGCAAAAGTTCGCAGTGTCGGCCAAGCCGCTGGTGCCAACGCCGGGCAGGCTGCACTTCCGCCACTTTTGCAGGGAAAAGGCACACAATTCCTCGCGATCGCGTCCGGCAAGGGCGGTGTTGGCAAGTCGACGGTTACGGCGAACCTCGCTGTGGCCTTGGCGAGACGAGGTGTCAGAGTGGCGCTCATCGACGCCGATATTTACGGCTTCAGCATACCCGTCATCTTTGGCATTCAGGACCAAAAACCGGCCACGATTGAGGATTTGATCATGCCGGTGCAGGTTGAGGGCGTTAAAGTGATTTCGATGCAGTTCTTCGTTCCCAAGGACACGCCTGTCGTCTGGCGCGGCCCGATGCTTGGCAAAACCCTACGCAGCTTTTTTGGCCAGGTTCATTGGGGTGACGTGGATCTTGTGTTGCTTGATTTGCCGCCCGGGACGGGGGACATAGCACTTGATATTCACACGCTGTTACCGCAAAGCAAGCAATTGATTGTCACGACGCCACAGGCTGCCGCTGCAGAGGTCGCAGTTCGAGCGGGTCTGATGGGCGTGCGCACCAATCATGAGGTGATTGGTGTCGTCGAGAATATGGCGTACTACGTCTGCGATTCGTGTGGAGATCCGGCATACATCTTCGGTCGGGGCGGTGGTGAGCGCGTTGCATCGCAGCTGAACACAACCCTACTAGCCGAAATCCCCATTGCCAATCTCGACGTTCAAACGCCGGGTATTTTCACGCAGGATTCGTTGCAAGGGCAGGTCTTCGACAAGCTTGCGAGCCGCGTCGCCGAGGCGATGGGGATTGGTCAGGTACAGCAGTCGCACGCGTAATTCCCCAACGTTTCAGCAACATAAACGGCCGTCAAGAGGGCATAGGTGCTCTCAACGACGGCCGTATTTTGTATCGAATCGTCAACTGCCGGATGATTCGCCCTGACTACTATTTTCCGATCCCGATTTACCTTGTCCACCACCGCCTTCGCCTCCAGCCGTTGCTTGTCCCGCTTGCATGGCCTTTTGCACGGCTTGTTGAACAGTTTCCTGAAACTGGACTTGAAAGGTCGGCGAAGTCATTGTTTGTAAAATAACTTTTTGCAAGTCGGATCGAAATTGGGGACCTTGCATCATCGTCTGCAGGTTTTTCGTAAAATCATCCGATTGTAGCAGCACCAGCATATCCTGCTGAAAGCTGGGATCCTTCATCAGGTTTTGCACGGTGGACTTCAGTTCCGGTTGTGCAGCCTTTGCAAGTGCTGCCGCAAAAGCAGGATCCTTTGCGGCCTCGGTCAAGAATGTCTGACTTTGTTGCGACTGGATAAACTGCGTCAATGCTTGCTTCACGTCGTCTGGGGAAGCAATCAATTGATTTTTAAACTCGGGATTCTTCAATGTATCGAGAAGTGCTTGCTGGCCTTCTTTGGAGTTCAGTATATCGACGACCATCTGTTTGGTTTGGCTATAGTTGCCGCCGCCATCGGTCGCACCGCTGACGTCAGCGCCCGCATTGGTAATACCGCATCCAGTGACAATTAGGGCGCACAGCCCGATTCCGGCCAAGCGCACAGCTTTTCCGCTCACGGCAGCCCCTCCCCGCGACAGGTTTGTACAGTCAGTATGTGACATGCACCGCCGGGCTATCCCATGATTTCGACTTCTGTCTGCTCAGCGGACGTTAGAGGAAACCTTTGCCCCTGCCAACAATTCTGAAACCGTTACAAACTGGTACCCTTGGTTACGCAGTTGCGTGATGATTTGAGGAAGCGCCTCCACAATTTGCTTCGATGAATCACTCGCATGCATCAGAATGATGTCACCTGGAACGACACGCTTCGTCACACGGCTGACAATGTTTTGCACGCCAGGATTCTTCCAGTCGAGTGAGTCGGTATTCCACTGAATGACCGTGTAGCCCATGTTGTTCAGGCAACGCAAGACGCGCGGATTGAAATCGCCGTTCGGTGTTCGAATGAGCTTCGTCTTGACGCCAGTCACTTGATAGATGGATTTTTCGGACAAGGCAACTTGTTCGCGAATCCAGCTGTCGGGGTAATTCGAGAAATCTTTGTGCAGGTTGCCGTGGTTGCCAATTTCATACCCCATGTCTTTGATTTTCTTCGCAATTTCAGGATGATGCAGCGTCCATGGCCCGCTCAAAAAGAATGTCGCCTTCTTCACGTTCTGTTGTTTAAGAACGTTCAGAACCGGTTCTGGCACTTTGTTGCCCCATGAAATATCAAAGGTCAAAGCGACAACCTTCTCTTTCGTATCCACCTTATAGATGGCCTTTGGCTGATTGGGCTGCGTACTTGCCGCGGAAACCTGGGGACCAATACCGCACCCAAACGCGACAAGACACGCGGCTAGTGCGCTCATGAGCCAGCGCCGAATCGATTTCATATGCGGTTCAACCTCCTTTAATTCTCTGGGAAGTGTTTGCACTCGTCGCGGCGGATATACCGAATCGCGCGTACCGAGGGCCGGATGGCAACTGGTATAGCATGACCTGTGCGAACAGATTGATGTGTTACGGGAGGACTGCATTTTCTGGGCGACTTTTGTGACCACTTCGCGCGTAAGCCCATAGCTTACATCAGTACACGATGCTGGGGGGGCTACCAATGCTCATGCTTGCGCTCGGAGATTCCATTACATATGGATACGGCGCCACGACGCCCGAGCACAGTTTTGCAAAACTCCTGCAGAAACAGTTTGCCAAGAACGTTCGCGCAACCTTGCACGTGCAAGCGAAACCAGGGTGGACATCACGTCAGTTAAACCGTTCATTGCGCGAGTTGCCCACATGTATCTTTGACGAGGCCGAGATCGTCACGCTGATGATTGGCGGAAATGACTTGTTAAAGGCAGCTCCATTCTTGTTGACCGGCAGCACGGACAGAATCGCACAGGTCTGTGAGCGATCGCGCGAGGAGATCGAGGAAATTGTCGAGTGTGCGAACCGCTCGTACAATACATTTGCACTCGCGACGTTGTATAACCCGTTTCCAAACTTCGGTTTAGCCGAACAAATCACGAATCAGTACAACGACATGCTGCGTACAGTCGCAGCGCGCAATGGTCTGGTACTGGTCGAGTCGCAAAAGTCATTCCGTGGTCGCGAACAAGACTACGTCGAAAATTATCGAAACGGACTATTCCGCGACATTCGCCTTTTCCGCAATCCGATTCATCCAACCGATGCCGGCCATCACGCGTTGTATCAGGCTTTTTACCGGGCTCTGCAACGCGCGCGGGCGCGCGAGCGCGCCAAGGCACAGCGCCGGCGCCTCAATCGGCAAACGCGTCGCGCTTAACACACAACGCAGGGATGGACTTGACTCGCTCCTGCTTGTAGGAAACAATGGGTAGGAGAATCCCCGATCGTTGGGTGGATGGTTATGGACGCATGGCTCTCGGCAATCCGCGGTTTCGGGTTTAAAGACGTGATCGATATCGTCTTTGTCGCCTTTATGATCTATTATCTCCTGTTGCTCATCCGCGGTACGCGAGCGGTGCAACTGCTCAAAGGCGTGATCATTGTCATCATGGTGACGATGATCAGCAGTCTTCTCAATCTCTCTGCATCCAATTGGTTGCTCAACAAAATCATCGAAATCGGCCTGTTTGCGATCCCGGTCGTATTTCAGCCTGAACTTCGTCGCGCGCTCGAACAGCTCGGGCGCGGCGGCCTGTGGAATATCAACCTGTTACAGCAGGAAAACGACCACATGGCGCATACGGTCAACGAGATTGTCAAAGCGGCGCAGGTTCTGGCCAAGACGAGGACGGGAGCGCTCATCGTGATCGAGCGGCAGACGGGTTTGAACGAATATATCGAGACGGGCACGACGTTGGAAGCGCGTGTGAGTTCTGAACTTTTTATCAACCTGTTTATTCCGAACACACCGCTGCACGATGGCGCAGTCATCGTGCGCGGCATGCAGATTGTCGCGGCGGGATGCTTTCTGCCATTGACGGAGAATCGCTCTTTGGACAAGCAGCTCGGTACGCGCCACCGAGCGGGTATTGGAATTACCGAGCAATCGGATGGCGTTGCCGTGATTGTTTCGGAGGAGACGGGAGGCGTTTCGGTAGGCGTCGACGGTGTCCTGCATAGTCATCTTGACGAAGGTGCACTGAAGGAGTTGTTAACAGAACTTCTCGTACCTCGCCGCAACGGTGCGCTTTCGTTTTGGAGCAGAAAGGCGGAGTCGCGATGATGGATCGGTTTTTGCGCAATACCACCGCGCTTCGCATTCTCGCGCTCGTGCTTGCATGTATATTATGGCTGGCGGTGCACGCGCCGCAAGGCGGATCGAATCAGGACAAGGGCGGGGTTACGCAAACATATCCGCTCTCGGTGCATATCGAAACCAGCAACGATATGGTTGTTACCTCACCAGAACCCTCGGCGACAGTGCGGGTGACAACGAGCTTGTTGCGCGTGCCCTCACTGCCAGCGGATATGCTTAAAGCGCAATTGGTGGCAAACGCACAAGGCCTTGGTCCTGGCACGGAAACGCTGCATGTTGCCGCGATTAACATGCCAAGTGGCATCCGCTCATACAGCATTTCACCGGCTACTATCACGGTCGTCCTCGAGCAGAAGGAAACCGTGCAACGCTCTGTTTCGCTTCAGGTGATTGGCACGCCGCAGGCTGGATATACACTGGGCCAGTTCAACCCGGGATCCATTGCGGCGAACATCAGCGGAGCGGCTTCGGCCGTACGCTCGGTCAAACATATTGTTGGTACCGTCGATATCACGGGTCTCAGTCAAACCACGACGAAAGTCGTGCAGTTAGAACCTGTCGATGCGTCTGGGAGGGTGGTTCAGTCTGTGAGCGTGAGTCCGGCATCGATTTCGGTGACTGTGCCTATTGCGGCATCCACGGAAGCCGTCAACCTCACGCCCGTGATTACGGGCACACCCGCGCCTGGATATGCAGTTGCAGGGGTAACGCTTGCAACGACCCAGGTGACGGAAGTTGGGCTTTCGGCCGCTCAACTTCCCAAGGCGGGGCTCGACGTACCGGTCGACGTGAACAATCTCTCACATGATGTTTCCATGTCTGTGCCCATCCCGCTCATACAGGGCATGACGAGCGTTTCACCGTCGACGGTGACGGCGGTTGTGCAAATTGAGCCGTCCGCCACACTTGCCTTACAGAAGCTTCCGATTCAAGTGCAAGGAGGAAACCAGGCGTCGCTGACGGAGGTAAATTCAGTCGATGTGGTACTCAGCGGCCCGGAGAGCGTGTTGCACGCCATTTCGCAAAATCCGTCGCAAGTATATGCCTATGTCGACGCAAGTAAGGTGAAAAGCGGAACAGCTTCGTTACCCATTCAAGTCCATGTACCAGCCTATGTCGACGTTGTGAACTTGTCGGTGCACTCTGCACAGGTTGCCATACAGTGAGTCTTTGCACGTCAAACGTTCTGTGGCACAATGTTGAGGTCATAAGAGAGGAGCGTATGGTCGTTGGGACGTTTGTTTGGTACGGACGGTGTCCGCGGTGTAGCAAACAGCGAGTTGACACCAGAGTTGGCGTTTCGCCTCGGCCGCGCGGGCGCGTATGTATTAACCAGTCGCCGGCCTGGGGCGCGCATCGTCGTCGGCAAGGATACGCGCATTTCGGGCGATATGCTCGAAACAGCCCTGGTCAGCGGCATTCTGTCCATGGGCGTCGATGCGTTGCGTCTAGGGGTCATCAGTACGCCCGGCGTAGCTTACTTAACCAAGCACCTGCGCGCGGATGCGGGTGTGATGATTTCAGCTTCGCACAACCCAGTTGCGGATAACGGCATTAAATTTTTCGGCGGCGATGGATTTAAGCTGCTCGACGAGACGGAAGACCGGATCGAACAATTGCTCGAGGATGGCGCGCGGGATCTGCCCCGACCGACAGGCGACAAGATTGGCCGTATGTATGATGAACCTGCTGTGGAGACATATATTCGCTTTCTGCTCAGCACAGTTCAGGTGCGCTTCGACGGTTTGCACATTGTCCTCGACTGCGCCAACGGAGCAGCATCGGCCATCGCTCCGGAAGTCTTTCGCAGGCTGGGGGCGACCGTCACGGTCATCCATGCTATGCCTGACGGGGTCAATATCAACGTCGGCTGCGGCTCGACGCATCCGCATATCGTCCAACGCGCTGTCTTAGCACATGGCGCGGATGTCGGCCTATCGTTTGATGGAGATGCCGACAGACTCATTGCAGTAGATGCAAGTGGCGAAGTTATTGACGGTGACTTTATTATGGCTATCTGTGCCCGTGCGATGAAGGCAAAGGGCCTGCTCCAAGGGAACAAGCTCGTCGCAACCGTCATGAGTAATCTGGGCTTTGTCAAGGCGATGGAGGCCGAGGGCATCGACGTATTGCGAACCGCCGTGGGAGATCGCTACGTCATGGAACGCATGCGCGAAGACAATGCCGTGCTTGGCGGCGAGCAAAGCGGGCATATCATCTTCCTTAATCACACGACGACGGGCGACGGCATTTTGACGGCAGTGCAATTGGTGCAAGTGATGGTCGAGGCCCAGCAGCCGCTGTCGCAATTGCGGCAGGTCATGAAGCGCTATCCACAGTTGTTGGAGAACGTTCAGGTTCGAGACAAGCGGGCTTGGCGCGAGAATGAGAGAATCCAAAATGCTTTGCGGGCAGCCGAAGAGGCACTCGGCGAGAGCGGGCGCGTGTTGGTGCGCGAATCCGGAACGGAACAACTTGTACGTGTCATGGTCGAAGGCCCAGACGATAAGCTGTTACGTAAAGTCTGTGGCGAGATCGTCAAAGTAGTCGAGGCAGAGTTGGGGGTTTAAACCATGGGCGGGGGCTTGTCATGGGCCCCGCCGCTTATCCCTTCATATCCGTGAAAGGGGGAATGTGGAGCGAACGAAGTAGCACATCCGAGATAGGCGAGTAAAATGTCGCATGCACCTGTGAATCTTTGCACGCAGGGGCATTGTCCAACAGCGCCTGGACTGCAGCTGCAAATGCGGTGCAGTTGACGCGGAGGAGGTTGGCGAAGCATTCGGCGGGTGCCTCCCGGCGTTTTCCGATCACGCCGCAAGCAAAGCCTGAAAACCATCGGGCGACCGATGCGACAAGGGTGAGCAGATCGGCTAAGGAGGATATGACTATTCATGTGTGGGATTGTCGGCTATATCGGCCCGAGGAATGTTAAGGATGTCGTCGTCGGCGGATTGGCGAAGCTCGAGTATCGCGGATATGATTCTGCGGGGATTGCGGCCATCGACCACGGCAACATCAAGGTCGTGAAGTCTGTTGGGCGGCTCGCGAATCTTGAAGCGAAGCTCGCAGACAGCCCTGTCGATGGCCAGGCGGCCATTGGCCATACGCGCTGGGCGACGCATGGCAAACCTTCGGACGAAAACGCACATCCGCACCAGGACTGTAGCGGCAGGTTCGCGATTGTGCACAATGGTATCGTTGAAAACTACCTGTCCTTACGGGATGAATTAGTAGCGGCTGGTCACGAATTTCGCTCTGAAACGGACACGGAAGTCGTGGCACACCTGATTGAAGAAATGTACAATGGCGATTTGTTTCAGACGATGATCGCTGTCGGCAAACGTATTCGCGGCGCCTACGCGCTCGTCGTGATCGCAAAAGATCACCCTGACGAGATGATTGCGATCCGCAAGGCCAGCCCGATGATTATTGGGCTTGGCGACAAGGAAAACTTTGTTGCCTCCGACATTCCAGCGATTCTCGAATACACGCGTGACATTTACGTGATGGAAGATGGCGAAATGGCCATCCTGCGGCGCGACGGTGTCGAGTGCTTTACACTGAATGGTGAACCTGTCAGCAAAGAGGTCTATCGCGTCACTTGGGACGCAGTGAGCGCAGAGCGCGGGGGTTATCCGCACTTCATGCTCAAGGAAATCCACGAACAACCAAAGGCTGTCCGCGACACGTTGCGCGGCCGCGTCTCCGATGATCTAAACCGGGTGACGCTATCTGAAATTGGGCTCGACGAGGAGCAAATCCGCAATATTGACCGGATTCACATCGTTGCCTGCGGTACGTCGTGGCATGCTGGCCTCGTCGGCAAGGTAGCCATCGAGCAGTTTGCGCGGATTCCGGTCGATGTCGAGATCGCATCTGAATATCGCTATGCGGATCCAATTGCAACGGAGAACACGCTGATTATTGCGATCACGCAGTCGGGTGAGACGGCTGACACGCTTGCGGCGATGCGCGAGATGAAGAAGCGCGGATTGCGCGTATTGGCCATCACGAACGTCGTGGGTAGCTCGGCGGCGCGCGAAGCGGACAGCGTGATCGTCACGTGGGCCGGGCCGGAAATCGCGGTTGCGTCAACCAAGGCATACACGACACAGCTTGCGGCGCTATACTTGCTTGCTGTGCACTTTGGACAGGTGCGCGGACAAATTGACGAAACAGTGGCGCACGAAATGATTGAAGCACTTGACAACCTTCCGCAGGTCGTGGAAGCGGTGCTTGATACGGCGCCGCAAATTGAGTCGTTTGCGCAGCGCTATGCACATGCGCACGACACGTTCTTCATTGGCCGTGGCATTGACTATGCGGTATCGCTTGAAGGTGCTTTGAAGCTGAAAGAGATCTCGTACATCCACGCCGAGGCCTATGCCGCGGGTGAATTAAAACACGGCACGCTCGCCCTCATCACCGATGGCGTGCCAGTCGTCGCGATCGCGATGCAGCCGGATCTGTACGAGAAGACAGTGAGCAACATTGTCGAGGTCAAGGCCCGCGGTGCGTTCGTTTTGGCCTTGACTTGGGTGGGCAACGAGGACTTGGAGAAGGCGGTGGATGAAGTCATTTACCTCCCGAAGACATTGCCTGCGTTGGCACCGATGGCAGCAGTCATTCCGCTTCAGTTGTTGGCCTATTACGCAGCGGTGGCTCGCGGTAATGACGTCGATAAACCGCGGAACCTCGCCAAAAGCGTCACGGTAGAATAAGGCCTTTGATTCGGGTGGGGTCATTTGTGTTTGCAAATTGAAGTTCTTCCCCGCGCAAAATGAGTTGTACTCTGCGTGAAATACGTCGTTCCCTACAGCACGGGTGGATTCGGGTGAGGAGCCTGGATTCGCCCGTGTTTTTTGATGCCTGAGAGTGATGGGCGGGGGGTGAACGGGGGTTGAGGCGGGAGATGGCGAGGGAAGAAATTGATTTGACGGGTACAAAACGCCACGAAAATACCTGATCGCGCAGAGGGGAATCAATAAATTGGTTTGCGCGTGATATACTTTAATGAGTCGCCGCTGGAAATGCCAGGGGGCATATCCCCAAGCGACATATTTGGAGGCGTCATCGTTGGGGCTTCGAGGTCATTGTCGCGTTTGCATGCTATCGATTTTTGAAGGAGAGGTTTGACACGTTTCGGTTTCTGAAACGCAATCCAGTGATTTACATCACAGGGCTGGTCAGCTTGTTTACGGATTTGTCGAGTCAAATGATCGTCCCGCTCTTACCGTTGTTTCTGGTATCCGTACTTCATTCTCATGTAGGCAATGTCGGTCTCATAGAAGGATTCGCCGCAAGTATTGCGAGTGTACTAAAATTGTTTTCAGGTTGGATATCGGATCGAATTGGAAGCCGAAAATGGCTGATGGTTGCGGGATATGGCATCTCAAATATCGTAAAGCCATTTTTTGCAGTCAGCAGTTCATGGGGACAAGTGTTTGTTCTTCGGTTTGTTGAGCGTGTTGGAAAAGGGGTGCGAGGCGCACCAAGGGATGCGCTGATCGCGGACGCAACCACTTCAGCCGAGCGTGGCAAGGCGTTCGGTTTTCACCGTGCCATGGATACGTTTGGAGGAGCTTTGGGACCGCTTCTGACTTTCATCATTCTGCTGATTCACCGAGGTGGGTATCGGACTGTATTTTGGCTCTCCGCTATTCCTGGAATTATCGCCATTGTCGTGATTTTGGCGTTCCTCAAAGAACCACATAAAGCCAAGTTGGAGAAGTCTAGCACATCACTGCCCAAGATTTCGTTTCGTGGGCTAGATGCTCGGTTAGTGCGTTTTACACTCATTGCTACCTTATTTGCCATCGGGAACTCGTCCGACGCATTTTTGATACTGAAAGCCCAAACTGTTGGCATTGCCGTTACGCTCATTCCCCTGATGTACTTCGTGTTTAACATGACATACAGTCTTGCATCAGTGCCCATCGGATCACTGTCTGATCGGATTGGACGGCGCAGTGTGCTTATTGGAGGGTACATCATTTTTGGCTTGATTTATCTTGGATTTGGCTTTGCCCATCAAGAGATATGGATTTGGGTGCTATTTATCATTTACGGACTTTATTATGCGGCAACCGAGGGAGTTCAAAAGGCGCATATCGGTGACTTAGCGAGACAAGGAGAACGCGGTACATCAATAGGAACATTCAATGCGCTGACTGGCTTGGCGGCATTGCCGGCAAGCGTCATACCAGGCTACCTATGGCAAGCGTTTGGAGCCGCCGTTGCATTTGGGTACAGCGCGGTGATTGCACTGAGCGCGGCAATTCTCCTGATCGTCTTACGAGCATAGCATTCATGGAGGAAGAGGAAGAGAGGGGTAAAGGAACTCGTGACGCATTGTTTGGAACATGGAGGTGTATGTGTTTATGCGGATCTACCGAACTTTTTTATCATTATTGCAAAATGCAGAGACCAAAGCTTTGGCGGAGTGTTGGAGTTTGAATGACCTTGTACGTTAACCGAACCACCTACATTCTCGAAGGAATACCGTTTGAAGCATTCACGGGAGCGACTCAGTTCAAATCGCTTCGTGAATCCCCGATATCGACGGACTTGTCCTAATCCCTGCTTTTTACATCGACCTGGTGTTTGAGCGCGTGTGCTTTCCGACCTTTGCGGAAGGACCGTACTTGAACAGTTTTGCGGCAAAGGTGGATATCGGAAGAACGAACTTGGAGAATTCCCACGTTACCTTTGCTGAAATGATACCGACAACCATACCACCGATGACATCCGTGGGATAGTGTACACCTACGTATACTCGTGCAAACATCACGATAATCGCGAGAGTCGTAAACGTTCGACTGATCCACTTCGTATTGTGTCCCCAAGATCCTGCGGCAAAGCCAAAGCTCCCTGATGTGTGGTCACTTGGAAATGATGCGTCATGGCTGTGTGGTATGAGTTGCGTGAAACTTCCCTTTGAGAAAACAGTAAATGGGCGAGGACGGAACCATACATTTGAAATGATGACGTTAATGATAAGTGCCACAATGCCTGATAAACCAGCCATGATAAGAGCGTGGCGATGTTCAATGTCTCGCTTTGGAAGAGCGAACCAGGCGATAATAAACAATATGGCGTAAATTTCAAGAGCATCTTTAGCAAAGAAGATCATGAGATGATCGAATATGGAATTGTGCCCCGCAAGTCCGTTAATCAAGTGATATACCGTGGTGTCGAAAGGATTGACTAATGCCGCGTGAATCAATGCATTCACTCCTACCATTTAGGTTATAACAACCTAATGGACACCCGAATCTACAAGGAAGTCATCATGAAATGAACTTTTTTATTGGAAAGAAGTCCATACGTGTAAAAGCTTAGTTAAGGAGTGGCAATATGCACATCCATACCCATCAAATGCTACAACACTACGGATATTTCGGTGTATTTTTCATTTTGCTTCTTGAAATGGTGGGTATTCCGTTTCCCGCCGAGACGACATTAACGATCTCAGGTTTTGAATGGTCTAATGGTGCCTTTAAATTGATCCCTTTGTTGCTTGCGGCTGGTTTGGGGAACATTGTGGGATCTACGATAGCTTTTTGGATTGGACGATTGCTGGGAAGACCCGTCATTGTCCGATTCGGAAAGTATGTAGGGATTACCAATGAGCGGTTGGACAAAGCGAACCACATGTTCCATCGACATCAAAGTTGGATTGTTATTATCGGGAAATTTATCGCAGGTATCCGCGTTTTGATACCGTATCTGGCAGGTGTTAATAAGATGAACTTTGCAGTGTTCTCCCTCTATAATGCTGTAAGCGCATTTGTCTGGGCGGCTGTGTTTATTATCCTTGGGAGATATATGGGTATCGAGTGGAGTAAGTATCACCAAGTCCTCCATCAGTATCTCGTTCCAGGCATTATCGTTGTCGCCATCGTTATTGGTGTGGTCGTTGCCCTTAAAATGCGCCATCGGAAGAATGTAGCGAGATAAGACAGACTACGGATAATTAGGGGGAACGGATGATAGAAATTTGTTCTCCCCACATGAACTTTTTTGAGCCGATTACCGACTTTATCAGTAGATCAGGACGCTCATATACCTGTTCATGCTCAAAACTGACTATATAAAAAGGATAAGGAAGAATTCACATGTTCAGTGGAGCCAATGTTTTTACAGGAATTCGTTTTATGGTCGGTAATCATATAAAAGAAGTTGTATCTCAGATGAAGCACTCGGTATTTCGTCCTGCAGATAAAGCATTTTTGCTCCTAAATGGGTTGGCGGGAGTCCTATGTCTCGCAGAAATTCCGCTTGGAACTTGGGCTTTTCACCACATACAGGTTTCTCTTTGGCTTCACATTGTCCAAGTCCTTGCGTGGTTTTTAGACGGAGCTCTCTGTATCAATGCCGCGTTTTTGTGGGGAAAACGAACCTTCAAAAGAGTTCTGTCGCTTGTAATGCCATTTCGGCGCAATCAGGAGACTGCTTTGCCGTGGTCAAGACTTGTAGTTTACGCTGTATTGCAGGCATTGATTTATTCCGTATATATCCCAATACAATTTCACTGAAGATTTTTGGAGGAAAACAAAAAACCATTTGAGTTGTTGAGTATTTATGAACGAGAAGGGTTGTCTGTTTGACTGGTCACGAGATGCTGATCGTTGTCATAATCGGAAATTTGATTTCTTTTGCGTGGATTGAGTTTTGCAAGCGACAGAGAACTTCCAAATATGAATAGCTTCTGATTAAGGGCATAGCATTCATGGGCAAAGGGTGAAGTATGAAGGGTATTAAAGGGGAAGGTAAACGTTTGCATTTCTTATCTTTGACCATCACATTATTAGCCAGTCCGATGTGCTTGTTGGGCTTTTGTTACACGCAGATAAAATCACAAGCGGGATAACACTGATTTTAGAATCGATGCTTATTATCGTTGCATCTTTGGTGTTGATTGCGTGTGTCAGGCTTCTCTTGAAATAGGACGCTCATCCGTTCTGCACCGCGCCGCAAGTCCACCACGTAGTCAAACCGCCTGGACACATACGGCCATTGGAACCAAAGCGCAGCTCCGGGGAACCACGCCATGAGACAATATTGGACATGTTCTGCGATTCTTTGCGCGTTGTGAGCGTGCAGTAAACCGATGATGCCGACTGCAAAGAAGGCGAGTCCAAGTAGGAAAACCAAGAGGATTGCAACCATGACCTCGGGGGCCCCAGCAGACCTCGGTGAACGGATAACGGTCCAGGTTCCCTGGTGCGGCCCCTGAAGTACGTGAAGCTTGCGTTGATTCTGCAGAATGGCTTGGAAACGCTCGTTTGCCCGCCGCTGCATCGTCCAGAAGAAGATAGAGAGCACCACGCAAGTGCAAAGCGGAGGCACGTCCAGCCAAAACCATTTCGCGGAGGTGGGTGTGATGTTGTCGAGAGCGTTCGAGGTCACATACAATGCGATAACCAACAGCACGAACACGGTGCACATGCCGACGAGTTCCCGCGTGGTAACGTAGGAGCGTACTTGCATCTCCTGCGCGTTTGTTGGGAGGTTATCCATCGGATTCACCTTTCTGGCTCCAACTAATTTGTTTTGAGAGCATTATATGTTGTCTTATATTCCGTGGCAAGATATGGGTTTGTCCGATATGCGGAACATGAATGGCGTAGACCGCCGTATCATCAAGCCAAATAGCCCGGCATGCTGCATCCGCCGCTGCCAGGGGGCTGCACAAAGGCAGGCAGAAACCCCATTTTATTGAGGCGACCAGGGCTATGCTATATCGTTTTCGACGGATCGATCCGGCCGGGGGAAGCAATCATGCAGACCCTTTCACAACGAGAACACTCATCCATGGACATCTGCATGAGGCAGAATGGGCGCCTCATATAGCGTCTGCAGTAGCGTTCCCACGTGCTGTACCATCACCTTTGGTGGATACGGCATGTTGTGTGCCAACCACCACTCGACCACGCCAACATATGCATGCACGACAAACGGAATCAGGACGTCCTGAAGAGCATCGCGGCGCTCACCCGCCGTGCGGCGCAGTTCCTCCTGAAAGGCTTCAAATTCAAAGGCGAAAAAGCGAGCCCGAAAGTATGGGGCTCCCTTGCTTGTAAGCATCATCGCGAAAAACGAGTAGTGATTCTCTAAATACTGAAAGCACATTTCCGTTGCAGGCAGCCAATCCAGTTCACATACGCTCTCGCTAAATGTCCGAAGTTCCTCGATAGATTCCTCAATGACGTGATCCAGCAGGTCAAACTTATCGACGTAATGCAGATAAAACGTCTTGCGGCTAATATTGGCTCGGTCCGCAATGTCCTGCACCGTAATTTGATCAAAATGCTTTTCTTCCATCAATTCGAGTAACGCCTGTTTCATGGCCTTCCTCGATCTGGCGATCCGCCTGTCCAATGTTGCGAAAGACCTCCTTCTTTATCCTCGAGGTTTAGGTAACAGTTTGCTTACCTTCGCGTAATAATGCGCAGTTTGACTTACATTGCCTATTAATGTATTTCCTCTGATTCTACACCGGCGATCGTTTGCGGGTTCTGCCATTGGAGGGATTCGTGAGACGCAGGAGATGTTGGATTTCTGCGCGGAGCACGGGGTGGTTCCCGAGATTGAGGTGATCTCAGCTGATCAAATCGACGAAGCTTGGGAACGGGTGTTGGCATCAGACGTGCGATACCGATTCGTGATCGACATTAGTACCATGAAGTCAAATTCTTGATCTGTATAGAGATCGACTTCATGACATTTTATATGAAAAGTTTGGTTACAGGCACATGCCCCCGGAACTGCGGGGGCATGTGTTTATGGCTTCAATGAAAGTCTACATCAATCTGCCGACCAGTTTGCCGTTGGCTCTTCGGAATTCTGACTTCTAGCACTCCATTTCGGTACGACGCTTTCGCACCTGTGTCATCGACGGCTGTGGGTAGTGGCACAGTTCGCGAGAATTGGCCGAAGTAGCGCTCCATTCGATGCACATTTTCGTCCTTTTGTTCATCCATCCGTTCAATTTTGCCGCTAAGGTGAAGGTGGTTGTCATGAACGGTAATTGTTACATCTTCTTTCTTTTCCAGACCAGGAATGTCAGCCGTGACAATGACCTCGTCATGCGTTTCGCGTACATCACAACGTATCCGCGGCATATTTGAAAAGTGATTGTCAAACCAATCGTCGTCGAACAGACGAGGGAATGAACCAAGGTCACGCCTCATGATGGCAAACGGGTCATACGGGATTAAGGGCATGTTGGTTGCACCTCCAAGTCATTCATGTTGGTGTATATAGGGTTTCCGGCTTCACAAAAAAGTTGCATTGCACCGGTTTGCAGTCAGACATGAGCATCGAGGCATATCAACCTGGTTTGTTTCCAGGTTGAAACTTCTGTGAAACGTAGTCCCAAATGGGGAGATAGAGTGTCCGCTTGTTTGTTGGGAATGTCATCGTGATCGTCTGGTTTGTATGTAAACTTACATACGTTTTACTATACTGGATTCCACTGGTTCCGACCTTGGTGATCAAGTTTACGACAATCCATCGATTCGGGACAACAGAATAGCTCTCGGAAATGAATCCGGGTTGGTTGTGTTCATCTTGTAGGTTCTTCTTGAATAGGTCGACCATTTGTGCGAAGTTATAGCCGTTTCCGCTTCCCGATACGGTGTTGATAGTCCCCACCGCTTGTAAAATGACATCGGTTTTAGGCACCGTTGAGCCGTACCCATTGTCAAACGACTCGACGCCAGAGGGAGTTGTGAACCATCGTCCATCGCCGTCTGTAGGGCGTGGACCAACACGCCAACCTGCAGGATATTCAACGGAAAAGCCAAAACGCGGATTGGTGTACGTTTTATACGTCATGGCCTTTGTAGACGACATCACCTTGCTGACATTTGCGGCAGGACGGTTTGTTGTGTTAAGTGCATCGGTTCCACATCCAGCCAAGGCCAAGATGGAGAGGGCAACGAGTGCACTACATAATGCCTTCATAATTTGTCTACCTCCTATGCATTGCTGCATTAAATAGGGTGATTGTGTAGACAGCACGATGGAATTACAGATAACCCCATCAAGCGCCCTTGTCAACTCTGACCGAAAGAATGTCTGTGGGCCTTGAAGAAGCTCACTTTCCCTAGTTGTGTGGAAGCGGCCATGATCATGCGAATGAACCCCTACGCATAAATTGTTCACTTATTAAGGTTCTGAACAGTCGTATTAGAACACTAGCCTACACCTAATTGACAAAGGTATGTTGAAACCACGCGGATAAACAGTATGCCGCAATGGTGAAAAACCGCTATAATCATATATAAAGGCTAAATACAATGGGTTCAGAAGGGGCAGTGGTTGCACTGCTTCTCTTTTTTCTGGGGGAGTGGAGCGTTGAATAGGCAAGACAGTCGTTACCGCTGGGCGGTCTTTTTCGCTGTTCTCTTGGCTTACTATCTGATTGTCAGCCAACGTACGGCGCCTGGCCTCATTACCAACCAACTAATGCACACATTTCATATTTCTGCGGCTGCGATTGGTCTTATGGGCAGTTTGCAGTTTCTTTCGTACGCTCTGTTGCAAATTCCTGTGGGGCTACTGTCGGATCGATTCGGCCCCAATCGCTTTCTCGTTGTGGGTGCCTTGCTCGATGGTCTCGGCACGTTGCTGTATAGTGTTTCGGGAAACGAATATATGTTGATGGGCTCACGTTTTCTGGTTGGTATGGGTGACGCCACGATTTTCGTCAACTTCGTGGCGGTCGTCAATCAATGGTTTCAGGCAAAGGAGTTTATTGGCCTGCTCGGGGTCATCGGTGTTGCGGCAGGGCTCGGATCGCTTACGGCAACGGTTCCTTATGCGCTATGGATAGCAGCTATGGGTTGGCGAATACCATTCCTCGTTGTAGGGCTGGTTATCATGGTTTGCGCGGTCCTTCTGTATGTGGTGCTGATCGCGAAGCCAAAGCGGATGTTTGGCGCTAGCCCTGCTATGGCAGAATCCCGACTGCGACCACAGCAAAATGTCATGGCAACCTTGCGGCGTATGTTTTCGACACGACAGGCATGGGCTACGGCCATGTGCCATTTTGGCCTCGTCGGAACGTATGTCGGCTTCATCGGATCGTGGGGCGTACCTTATTTCATGCAGGTGTTTGGCATGTCCCGAGCCGCTGCGAGTAGCCTTCTGATGTGCGGGCTATTCGGCGCCATGGCAGGGGGGCCGGTGACCAGTGCGCTTGCCACGCGACTCGGTATGACAAAGCGCATTTACACGTTTGTACATGCGATCACGTTTTTGAGTTGGCTCCTCTGGTTCCTGATTGGCGACAAACCGCCGCTTTGGGCCATCATCGTGCTGCTTGTGCTTATCGGCTTTGGCAACGGGGGTAGTTCGCTCACTTTCGCTGTCGTGCGCGACTCGTTCCCAATTGAAATGGTCGGTGTCGTATCGGGATTTTCCAATATGGGTGGATTTGTGAGTGCTATCCTGTTACCAAGCTTATTCGGGTATGTACTCGGCTTGTTTCCCGAACATCTGCTGGTGTTAGGATATCACGATGGCCTTGTCATCCCGGCGTTGTTTTCGCTCGTTGGACTTGTCGGTGTCCGGCTAATCCGGCAACCAGGCTACACAGAGGCAGGTGTGCACATGAGTGTATGAGGAGTGGCGGTACGCATCACGAGACACAGGGCCAACGCACTTCACATAGCGTTGGCCCTGAAGCATGTCATTTAACCGCCTGTGATGTCAGCTTTACAACAAAGGTACCGATGCGTCGCATGGCTTCTTCAATTAACTCTACCGATGTCGCATAGGAGCATCGGATAAAGCCCTCACCCGTTTCGCCAAAGACACTTCCCGGTACTACTGCAACGCCTTGCTCCAGGAGTAAGCGCTCGGCAAAGTCTTCAGAAGAAAGCCCCGTTGGTCGAATGTCTGGAAACGCGTAGAACGCACCTCGGGGCTCGTGACACGGCAAGCCGATGTCGTTCAGGTTCGCGACGATGAGTTTTCGCCTTCTATCATAGCTTTCCACCATCTTATTTCGCTCGTCATCGCCGTTGCGCAGTGCTTCCAGCGCTGCGCGCTGCGCCATGTGTGGCGCACACATAATCGTATACTGGTGAATCTTCAACATTGCCGATAGCAACGGCTCGCACGCCGCGATGTAGCCAATCCGCCAGCCGGTCATCGCGTATGCCTTCGACATGCCGCTGATCACAATGGTGCGCTCCTGCATGCCCGGTAATGCCGCGATGCTGGTATGCACGCCGTCGTATGTCAGTTCGGCGTAAATTTCATCCGAGATGACAAACAGGTCGTGCCGTACGGCAACGTCGGCAATGTCCTGCAAATCTTTGCGCGACATGACGGCGCCAGTCGGGTTGTTCGGGAAACATAGAACAAGAGCTTTGCTCTGGGGCGTGATGGCTCGTTCCAAGGCGTCGGCCGTCAGTCGAAATCCATCCTCCGCGTAGGTCGGTACGTCCACGACACGCGCTCCTGCAAGCAACGCGCAAGGTTTGTAGGAGACATACGTGGGCGATGGAATAAGGACGTCGTCGCCGGGGCAAACGAGCGTCCGCATGGCCAAATCGATAGCTTCGCTACCACCAACGGTGACCATGATTTCGTGCGACGGATCGTAGGTCAGCTCATATTTCGTCAGGTACTTTGCAATCTCGATGCACAACTCCGGCAATCCACGGTTTGATGTATATGTGGTGTAGCCCTGTTCCAGCGAATACATGCAAGCTTCGCGGATGTGCCATGGTGTGACAAAGTCCGGTTCGCCTACGCCGAGCGAGATAACGTCCTGCATCTGGTTGGCAAGATCAAAAAAACGGCGGATGCCGGAAGGGGGCAGATTGGTGACGATAGGCGACAGGCGGTCATATAGGTTGCTCATGGTGTGATCATCAGTCGCCTTTCTCCATCGGTGTCGTCGAAAATGACGCCGTCCGACTTATAAGTTTTCAGCAGAAAATGTGTCGTCGTCGCGGTGACGTTTTCAATGGTTGCTAGCTTTTCGGAGACGAAGCGGGATACTTCGCGAATGTCGCGGCCGACAACCGTGACTTGCAGATCATAACCACCCGACATGAGTGAAACCGATTTGACTTCTTCAAATCGATAGATTTTCTTGGCGATGGAGTCAAAGCCAACTTCGCGTTGCGGCAGTACGCGCACGTCGATGACGGCGGTCACTTGATTGGTTTCAAGCTTATCCCAGTTGACGACAGCGGAATAGCGAAGGATAACTTTATCCTTTTCCAGGCGGTCGATGGTCTCTGCAATCACCTCAGGTGCTTCCCCCAGCATTTTGGCGATGGTATCGATACTGAGTTTGGCGTTGTCGTGCAATAAGTCCGCCACTTTGAGCCGCAGCGCGTCGTTCATACAGATTCCCTCATTCCGATTCCTTGTCTCGCGCGCAAAACGGTTGTGACGCGAGCCTGCGAAGATCATGGTATATCGAATTGTAGCACAGTTCAGTTGTTTCGTGTCTCGGAATCCGGGTGTCAAGGCGGGATACGCCTCGTTTATACTGATGTGAAGTGAGGGGCATTTGGCACTGGCCTTGCGTGTAACCTTTGCGAAGGAGATGATCCCCTTGAACGACGGAACCCGGTGTCCGCTTTGCGGGATGGATAATCGATGTGGGCACGTGGCAGGCGATCCGCCCGGGACGTGCTGGTGCGATAAGGCTCATTTCCCAAAGGAGATTCTCGAGCACTTGCCTGCGTGTGGGGTGTGTATTTGTGAAACTTGTCTGGAGCGGCTCAAGTCTCGCTTCGGGCAGTCGTGAAACGCCCTTTCCCTGCGTGCCACAGTCTTAGCTTCTTGATCCATCCATTCTCTGCCGTCCAGCTGTTTCGCTTGCTTTGCTGGCATCCGTTCCAAGCTACGGGTGAACCCGGCGCCTGCATATCTTGGTGCAGGGAGGCGAATATCAATGCCCAAATATCGTATTATTGTTGATTTGTCCGACCGGCGGTTGTACCTTCTCGATGGCGATCGAGTGACGCGGTCGTTTCCTGTCGGGATCGGCAAAATTGCAACGCAGACCCCGGTTGGGGAGTATATCATCGTCAACAAGGAGCCCAATCCGGGAGGGCCATTTGGTGCGTACTGGCTCGGGTTGTCGAAACCGCACTATGGCATCCACGGTACCAACGATCCAGCAAGCATTGGCAAACTCGTGTCGCACGGCTGTATCCGCATGTACAACGAAGATGTAACCTGGCTTGCCCACACTGTGCCACTACAGACGCCTGTGACGATCCGCCCGTAATTTCATATTTGTGCATTTGTATTGTATGGACGAGGGGGATCGGCCGATTTAGAATAAGATAGCACGCCGTCTAACCCTTTTTGCAACAGGTGGTTGGCGGTGATCCCGGCCCGCAAAGGGGAGGTGGTCGCGATGAAACCTTTCTTAAAGTGGGCTGGCGGCAAGTATCGCCTGCTGTCGCACATCAGGCGGCGGCTGCCTGCGGGTCGTCGCTTGATTGAACCTTTCGTCGGCTCCGGAGCCGTTTTCCTCAACACAGATTATCCCGAATACATATTGGCTGACATCAACGCCGACGTGATTGCCCTCTATCGAATTTTGCAGGACCATGGCGACGAATTCATTGCATATTGCAAATCGATGTTTATCCCGGAGAACAACACGCCCGAACGTTATTATGAACTACGTGCCGAGTTCAACGCTGCTCACGATATGTTTCGCCGGGCAGCCTTGTTCGTCTATTTAAATCGTCATGGTTATAACGGATTGTGCCGTTATAATCGCAAGGGCCGCTTCAACGTGCCGTTTGGCCGGTATCCTAAGCCATACTTCCCTGAGCGGGAGATGCAATACTTCGCGCAGAAAGCGGCCCAAGCGACGTTTGTTTGCGAGGACTTCCGGAGCGTGATGGCACACGCCGAACGAGGTGACGTCATCTATTGCGATCCGCCTTACGTTCCACTCTCACGCACAGCTAATTTTCGTGGCTACGCCGCCGGAGGCTTTTCCTGGGAGGCGCAGGTAGACCTTGCTCGCCTGGCGACAGAACTGTCGCAGCGCGGTATTCCTGTCCTGATTTCGAACCATGCCACCGAATTCACCTCATCTGCCTACGCGGCTGCGGCGCAAGAACGGATCGAAGTCCGTCGCGTGATCAGTTGTGACGGAGCCAATCGAGCAACAGCAACCGAGGTATTGGCGCTATTCGGCGATTTACCAGATGATATTGCGCCTAACGGCTGATGTTTCGCGAAGGCGAACTTTTTTCGGATGGCGCTCGTCTTTTCCGCATGGAAAGAGCATCTTGGTCACAATCTAGCGCTGTCCAGAGATGTGGAAAAAGCGCATTGCGAGAGGAAGTCGAGAATGAGCGCAGTTCGATACGCCTCCACCCGCCGGATTCGTGCGCAGTGGACGAAGGTCCCGGAAATTACAGTCTATTTTTGGGTCGTCAAGTTATTGACGACGGCAATGGGCGAAGCGACATCGGATTATCTGGTGTACCATATGAACCAGTATCTTGCTGTCTTCCTGGGGGCATTTGGATTCTTGGTCGCACTTGTCTTGCAGTTTAAGGTGCGTAAGTATGTACCTTGGGTCTATTGGTTGTTCGTCACGATGGTCGCCATTTTTGGCACGATGGTCGCAGATGCCATCCATATCGTCCTGGGGGTGCCGTATTATGCGTCCACCATCGCGTTCGCAATCATTCTGACGGCGGTTTTTATATCGTGGAGTAAAGTCGAAGGGACACTGTCGATCCACAGCATTTATACGCGTCGCCGCGAGATGTTCTATTGGGCCGCTGTTCTGGCGACCTTTGCTATGGGCACCGCCTGCGGCGACATGACCGCAACGACACTACACTTAGGCTATTTTGCGTCGGGCGTCATGTTTATTGTGCTGTTTCTCGCACCATTCGTGTGTCGCCGTCTCTTTGGCTTGAACGAAGTGTTTGCTTTCTGGTTTTCCTACGTCATGACAAGGCCGCTCGGAGCGTCGTTTGCGGACTGGTTCGGCGTCGACAAGGCGTACGGCGGGCTGGGCTACGGTAGGGGGGCCGTGAGTATTGTGACGACGATTCTCATTGTCCTACTTGTTGGGTATTTGAGTGTGGCACACAAAAATATGCAGAATAGAATTGCGTCGGATTTGTAACAATCGTGTTGAATTGGCTCGTTAAAGCGCTATTTTTGCTGATCATTCCATTGATTCTGGTCTAACGAGATCGGTAAACTGTACATGCGTAGATGAGACCTCGTATAATGCCGGGAATATGGCTCGGCAGTTTCTACCAAGCGACCGTGAATCGCTTGCCTACGAGGTCGTTGTCATGTGAAGAGCCATGGCAGGTGGAATGACGGAGCATTAGCGATTTGTTCTTTCATCCACTTGTTGCACCAACCAACTCTTCCATATCAACGGCCTCTTGGCGAAGCATCCAAGCGTTTCGCAAAAAGAGGTCTTTTTTTATGTTGATAAAGGGGGAGTATGGGGGATGGCCACACAGGTACGGCCAGATGTAGAGCAGGCACAAATCGATGCTGCATTTCATCTTGAAACGGAAGGCAATGGCATCATCGCTGAAAATAAGCGGCACGGTATGCCGAAAGAACTGTTTTTCGTGTGGTTTGCCGCCGTGCTGACGTACACCGGCGTCGTGACCGGACAATTGTTTACCTCGTTAGGGCTGAACGTTTGGGAAAGCATGATTGTTGTACTTTTATGTTCGTTCTCATTCGCAGTTTTAGGTATCGTGTGTGGGACAGGACCGAAAGCCGGGACTGTGACGTTGACCATCTCTCGCGCCGCCTTTGGCGTGCATGGCAATAAGGTGCCAGCCTTCTTTAGTTGGTTGACGGCCGTTGGCTGGGAGAGCGTGACGATGGTTCTGACGGTCTGGGCTATTTTGAGCCTTGCACAGTACGTGGGTCTGCCTTCGACAGGTGTCGGACCGACTGTGATTGCGCTCATGATCACGCTAATTTTGACGTACACGGTGCCGATTTTAGGCCACGCAACGCTGATCACGATGCAACGTATTCTGGCGTTCGTACTTGGCATCTGCGCCGTTATCGTCGTTTTTGCCGTCTTGCCGTCCGTGCATTGGGGATTTGCTCCGCCTATTCAAAACATGGCGGCTCATGGTCCGTTTCCAACATTCTTGCTGGCACTCTCGATTGGACTTGCGAGTACCTTTTATGGGTGGGTGAACTTTGCCGCCGACTACTCTCGTTACTTGCCTGTCCAAACGCCGACACGGCGGATCGTCGGTGCGACGTTCTGGGGCGGTGGCGTAGCCAGCTTTGTGATGATGGGGCTTGGCGTCGTGCTTGGGACATTCGTCAATCCGAACGCGTTTTCTAGCAATCCGGTCATGGCGATTGCAAAAGCCATTCCGGCATGGGCGGCTATTCCGTTTCTGCTTGCGGTCGTCATTGGTGATATTTGCGCCAACTATTTGAATGCCTATAGTTCAGGTATGAGCTTCTTGTCCATGGGCATACGCCTCAAGCGTTACTGGGCGGTGACGATTGACGGCATCATTTGTACCGCCATTGGTGTGTATGCTCTGTTTTTCTCGACGAACTTTGTATCCTTCTTCCAAAACTTCTTGGATCTTATGATTACGGTCATGGGCCCTTGGGCGGCGATTTATCTCGTGCATCACTTCTTGGTGAAAGGCCGTTACGACGCACAAGCACTGGTTGAATCGGGGCCAGGGTCCGCCTACTGGTATACTGGCGGCATCAATTGGCGAGCTATGGTATCCTTCGTCATCGGTGTAGCGGCAACATTTTTCACGGCGAACAGCGCTCTTTGGGTCAGCCCATTGTCCACAGCGTGGTTTGGCGGTGCCGATTTGACGGCATTTGCGGCGCCCATTGTGACGGGGATCGTGTATTTCGTGTTGGCGCCAAAATCAAACGTAGGTGCCAATCATCAAGTGAAGGCGAAAGCGTCCTAAAGACAACACTTCGTTCCATCACGCAAAACCTCCACGTGTGCATGCGCGTGGAGGTTTTTCTATGTCATGGACTTAAAGAATACCTTCATAGGTATACTTGACGTTTTGTTTGGATGTTTGTATACTATACCCCGTACCGTAATTAATGCGGTCATCGCCTAGAACCACAAATCGCGGGGGGTGAGTCATCGTGTTTGGGCGGAATAAAGTGCGTAATATCATCCCGACTGACCTTGAAGAACGGTTGAAACGGGGTGAAAAATTACAAATTATCGATGTGCGCGAACCGAGTGAAGTGGCCTCCGGTAAAATTCCCGGAGCCGTCAACATTCCGTTAGGACAGTTGCCACAGAGATTCAGCGAGATCGATCGAACTCGCGAAACGGTCGTCGTCTGTCGTAGCGGTATGCGCAGCACGAAGGCTTGCAAGTTTCTCGCGAGTCAAGGCTATGACAACGTCTGGAACTTGATGGGTGGTATGAGCGGTTGGAAAGGCCGTGTGCAGTAACCGGGGTTCAGCAAGATTTCCGAAATACAGGAGGGCATGAAAATGGGGAAACGAGTTGCCATTATCGCGTCGAACGGCGGCATTGAGAGCGCCTATAAAGTGTTGAATATTGCCATGGCTGGCGTTGCTACAGAAGCCGAAGTCGCGATTTTCTTCACGTTTGACGGTTTGGCCATCATTCATAAGCAATCAGAGCAAATGCTCAAGTTTACGCCGGAGCATGAGCATCTGGCGGAAGGCTTCAAAAAGGCCAACGTTCCATCCATTCGAGAAATGCTTGAAATGGCAAAAGAAAGTGGCGTAAAACTCATTGGCTGCCAAATGACGATGGACGTGATGGGCCTGACGAAAGACGATTTTGTCGATGGCGTGGAAGTCGGTGGTGCGGTGACGTTCCTTGACTTCGCCTATGACGCCGATGTGACGGTGACGTTCTAATTACACATATCTAAGCAAGAGACTAGGAGGGCGTATCCATGAGCGCGTACACGGTAGATAAAAGCATCGATTGCAAAGGGTTGTCTTGCCCAATGCCGATTGTTCGTACCAAAAAGGCGATCGATGAGATAGCGCCCGGCCAAGTGCTCGAAGTCGTCGCGACCGATCCTGGATCGGTCGCCGACGTAAAGAGTTGGGCGACGCGGACCGGGCATCAGTTTCTAGGGACCACTGAAGAGGGTGGCGTCTTTTATCACTACATTCGCAAGGCGATCCCGGAAGAACAAAAGCCGGAGACAACCTTTGCGAATGTCGTAAGCAACGATGTATTGGCGAGTAAACTGGGTAGCGATGCGGTCATTCTCGATGTCCGCGAACCGATGGAATATGCGTTTGGCCACGTGCCAGGAGCCAAGTTGGCACCGCTTGGTCAACTTGAGGGCATGCTTGGGGAATTAAAGGCTTATGCGGATAAGGACATCTACGTCGTCTGCCGGACAGGTAACCGCAGTGATGCGGCATGTCAGATACTTGCCGAGCACGGATTTACCCACGTGCACAATGTCGTTCCTGGCATGTCGGAGTGGCAAGATCCTATCGAACAATCGGAGGTGAAGCAATCATGACACAACAACTCCGCGCGGCCAGCGCGGCCGAAGTCTACGAACGGATTTTGCGCAAAGAGCCTCTTTTCATTCTCGATGTACGCAATGAGGATGCCTATGCCGACTGGCGGATTGAAGGGGAAAGTGTAACGTCGTTCAACGTGCCCTACTTTGACCTGCTCGATGGCGTGGACAGCGTACTTGGCAAGCTCCCGAAGGACGCACCGATTCTTGTCGTCTGCGCAAAAGAGGGATCGTCCAAATTCGTTGCCGAGCAGCTCGTGGAAGCAGGCCTTCACGACATAGCATATCTCGCCGGTGGCATGCAAGCGTGGAGCGAGTATCTACACCCAGTTAAAATTGGCGATCTCGCTTCTGGTGGGGCCATTTATCAGTTTGTGCGCGTCGGTAAAGGCTGCTTATCCTACGCGATTGTCTCCAATGGCGAGGCGGCGATTGTCGATCCGGCACGCATGACTGACGTCTATGTACAGTTTGCCAAGGAACAGGGCGTTGCCATCCGCTACGCAATCGACACACACTTGCACGCGGACCACATTTCGGGCGGTCGTCGTTTGGCAGACGCAGTCGGTGCAACCTATTTCCTGCCGCCAAAGGATGCCCCGGAAGCGACCTTTGTGTTCACACCTTTGGAAGAAGGAAATACGATTGCCGTTGGCCACAGCGTGATCGAAATCAAGCCCGTGTATTCGCCTGGGCATACCATTGGCAGCACGTCCTTGATTGTCGATCAACAATATCTCCTGACGGGCGACATCTTGTTTGTTGCATCGATTGGTCGGCCCGATCTCGCTGGTAAAGCTGGTGATTGGGCACCAGATTTGCGCAAGACGCTCTATCAGACGTATCGGCAACTTTCGCCTGAATTGCGGGTGCTACCTGCGCACTATGCTACTGAGGCAGAGTTGGACAGTGAAGGTCGCGTCTCTGCCCGATTAGGTGATTTGTACCAGGTGAATCCCGGGTTGCGTTTGGAGGACGACGCAGAGTTTCGCAAGGCCGTAACAGAGAACTTACCGCCGCAGCCGAACGCGTATCAGGAAATTCGCTTGACTAACATGGGCAAGTTAAACCCAAGCGATGCCGAGGCTAGTGAGATGGAAATCGGCCCGAATCGCTGTGCAATCCACGGCTGATATGGATGTTTGATGACGCAACATGCGCGGGAACGCCATTTTATTTTGCACATACACATACCCATGCATGTATATGTATATAAGCTGGCGTTCTCGGCGCATGTACGATAGGGAGGGTTACCATGATTCATCTGGCGTTATGGCAAACCATCTTGGCCGTGGTGAGTGGCGGGGTGGTTGGATTTACCCTCGGACTCATCGGTGGTGGTGGATCTATCTTAGCTGTACCGCTCCTTCTCTACGTTGTGAGGGTGCACGATGCGCACGTGGTAATTGGCACGACGGCTCTGGCTGTGGCGGTCAACGCCTGGATCAATCTGATTCCACACTGGCGCAGTGGGCATGTGCGCTGGCGACCTGCTATCGCGTTTGCCATACCAGGAGCCGTCGGGGCTATCATCGGTTCAGTCATTGGCAAGGCGGTGGACGGTAAGGCTCTTCTGTTTTTATTTGCCACACTGATACTTATCATTGCTGTTCGCACCTTGCTGCAAACGAGGCGCGACGATCGCGATACGTTTGCTGCGACTTCAGGCCGCCTGAACATGGGGCGCGTGATTGGAATGGGGGGCGCCACCGGTTTACTCTCAGGCTTTTTCGGAATTGGCGGGGGGTTTCTCATTGTTCCCGGGCTGGTCTTTGCAACGGGTATGGCGCTGATTGACGCCATCGGTAGTTCGCTCGTGTCCGTCGGCTCATTTGGGCTTACAACCGCGGTATCGTACGCAATTTCAGGGTTGGTGGCTTGGAAGGTGTTCCTTCTGTATGTGGTCGGCGGCGTGATCGGCGGGGTAGGCGGATCATGGGTCTCGACGAAGCTGGGCCATCAGAAGCGCATTTTACAAACCGTATTTGGCGTTGTGCTGATTCTCGTAGCGTTATACATGTTGTACGATAACTTGAGTAGCATGCATTGGTTGTAAACACACAAGCCGAAGGTCGAGCATGGCGAACGCACAACAGAGGTAGAATAGAGCGGTAAGGTGGGGTTAGGATGCAATACAACGATCAAATGAAAAATCGCTTAAAGCGGATTGAGGGCCAAGTTCGCGGCGTGATTGGCATGATGGAGCAGGAGAAAGGTTGTAAAGAAGTCGTCAACCAATTGACCGCCATTCGAACGGCGGTGGACCGGGTCATCATGTACGTCGTAGGTGAGAACATGGAGCAATGTATTCGCGAGGAACTCAACGGCGGTGGCTCGGCTGAACAAGTGATTAAAGAGGCCATCGATTTGCTCATGAAGAGCAGGTGATGGCAGGCGTCAGTTATCAAAAAGGAGTGTTATCTATGGAGGATTTTCATTTCCATGTCGCAACGCACAAAAGCGTAGACGACGCAGTTGAGGCGCTCGAAGGAGCCTTAAAAGGGCGTGGCTTCGGCGTTTTGTGGCAGATGGATATTCCATCGAAGCTTCAGGAAAAAGGCGTCGAGTTCACGAAGCCGTTCCGAATTCTTGAAGTTTGTAACCCTCATGAGGCTAAAGAAGTGCTGCTTCGCAACGAGCTAGTTGGTTACTTCCTTCCATGCAAACTCGTTGTGTACGATCACAACGGTGAAACGCTCATCGGGCTGCCCAAGCCAACCGCGCTTATGGGTGTTCTCGGGGACAACGAACTAATGGAGACGGCGCGGCGAATTGAAGCAACCTTGCAAGACGCTATTCGCGATGCGGCTCAATGACGCGGCTTAATGATGGGTTTACCTGATAGTGCCCACGAGGTGAGTGACCTTGTGGATGTGTCGTTGACACAAGTGTGGAGGTGCGCGATGGGACACCGATTTCATCCGAAACATGCGAACAAGCTTTTGGAAGCAGAGAGGCAGAAGCTTTTGCCACAGGCCGCGATTCTGGAACGGTTGGACTTGGAAGCCACGCATGTCGTGGCGGATGTCGGGTGTGGCCCGGGATATTTCACCATCCCAATTGCTCAAATCTGTAACACTGTGTATGGGGTGGATGTTTCGCCAGAGATGCTCGATATGTTAAGCAAACGGGCTGCCGAAGCTGGCCTTACGAATATAGCGCCGATGACCGCGCAGGCGGAGCGCATACCGTTGCCCGACGGCACGGCGGATCGCATCCTCTGCGCGTTTGTCCTACATGAGGTCGATGATTTGGATGGGACCTTGGCGGAATTTCATCGATTGCTGAACACCTCGGGGAAGCTGATGGTCATCGAGTGGGAAAAGCAGTCTATGGAAATGGGCCCCCCTACAGCAGAGCGGCTCGCAAAGGAAAGATTAACAACCAAGATAGAGGAGGCAGGCTTCCGCACAGAGCTGTGGAATCCCAACTCATATCACTATGTCATACTTGCACAGCGGTGAAAATACGCCCATTTCGGTAATTTGGGTTTCTCGGCGTAAGAAGTAAATTGACGGATGCTGAATACGGAAGAAGTTGTTCCTGAGTTCCCTTTTCTCCCCTAACATATCACCTCCCGGAATCGGGAACATCAGTGTTGGGAGGTGATTTCATGAAACGACAACATTGCCGATCCGCCCTCTTTGCCACACTGCTTACATCGGCTTTGCTCCCGTGTTCCGTGGCCATGGCTTCGTCAAGCCAGGCCCTCCATACGACGCAAACGAACGATTGGTACAACGCGGGGCAAGGTCCGAAAGTGTACGGCATGCGCAAATTTCCATACCCATATCAAGCCATGCTTGCCCTCTCATCAGATGCGGATAGCGAGACTTTACGCAAATTCAATCTCGTGCATCGATTTATCAATACGACTGAACAGACGCCTATCGGCCGTGGATTGGGTCTTGACTATGCGGACTCCATCTTCATGTTTAATGGCAATGATCATCAAGCGTTTATCGATCTCAACCACGTTCCGATGGCGAATGAGCTCACGTATTTCCGCGGCATCACGGCTCAACCCTATGCGGCATCTGTGCTGGATCGTTACGTCCAATGTGGCTGGGTCGATACGCTCCATACATACGGAGACTTCAGCCGCGTCGATGAGCACACGACCGTATTTCGCCGTTCGCTGGCCGCCACGGCAGCCAATGCTTTGGCCAAGCGCGGCGACCACATTGAAGTCTGGACCGATCACGGCAACAAGTCGAACGTCGACAACTTCGGATCGTATCGGCGTGCAGGTTTTTATCAGTATCAGCAGGGCGAGGTGCCGGGATCGCCCTATTACCACACGGATATCACAATTCCGCATGGCATTCATTTCGTCTGGCCCGACACGTCGAGCAATCAGTTCGTGCGCGATTCGGTCATCTTCCCTCTACGACTGGCGGATGGCCGAGGCGTGTGGGGATTTTGGCGCTATACGAACGAACACTACAGTCCGCAAGGCGCGGTGCGCTGGAACTGGACGCCGTATGGTTTGCATGAACAATTGACAGAACAGCATTTACGGGCATTGGAGGCCAAGCACGGCTACGCCGTGGTGGCGCAACACCTATGTGGCACGCCCTACCCAGGCGTTCTGCCAAAGGACGCGGTGGCGGCCTTGCGTCTTCTCGCAGCACATCAGCACGAGGGAAAGGTGCTTGTGGCGCGCACGAGTCGACTGCTTCACTACAACGTCGCCCAACAGTATGTCTCATACGACGTCACACATCAGTTTGGCAGGACATACATTCACATTCGTAAAATATCGGATCCGGTATTTGGTGCGCATCAGCCATCCATTGACGAAATACGGGGCTTGACGTTTTACACTTCAGATCCGGGGAGAACGGTGATTGAGTTGGGCGACAATCCGTTGCCAGCGGCTTTGATTCAGCACAATGCGAGCGACGGTGAGCATCCCAGCGTCGGCATTCGTTGGTTTCCTCCTGACACGGCCGATCACGCGTTGACTGTGCCCAATGTTCCATAAATTCCTGTCATTGACGAATTCGTTACATGGGCAGGGCAAACGCCGCCACGCATGTGTTGGATGCCTAGTATCCTGTAGCATCACCAGCCAAGAAAGGGGATAAAGGCATATGATGAAACCATGTCCGCCCATTGTTTGCCCGCCCGTGTACGAGTATCACGACTGCTACGTATGCCGGGAGGTACCTATTGTACAGCCGGTCATCAGGGTAAATCGGCGCATCGTCGTAAACGTGCCAAAATACTACGTGAAACCTGAAGTAAAAGACGTCGTTGTCGATCCCGGATGTCCTGGAGGTTGCTGATGGGTACGGGGCCGTCTGCCAGTCGGCGCTGCCGACAAGGCGGCCTCGCTGGTCGTTTCGCCAAACAAACACAGATTCTGCTACAATGGCGTTCGTCCAGTAAAACTCGATTGGGGTAAGGGGATTGGCTTCCGTTGGGTGTGCAATCTACCATCGCGCTCACGCACCAGTTGCATGTAGAGAATGGTGCGCATGTTTTGTACTTCTATATGAATAAGGACGTGTATATCGCGAATGCCATCGCGTTTATTGAAACGGCAATGGCGCAAAAGCAACACGTCGTTTTCATTGAATCTACGTCTTTGTGGTCGGATATGTCGCAAGTATTGTTGCAAAGGTATGGTCGGATACCAGACTGCGTTTCTTATGTCGACAATTGCGGATTTTATGGGATGACCGATGATTTTCATCCTGATCATGTTCATCGGCGCTTAAACCAAGCGGTTGATCCGTATATCACACAGGGCAGACCCGTTCGCCTATGGGGGCACGTGGATTGGACGGACGAAGTGGACATTGAGGAGAAATTATATCGCTACGAGTCAAGCTGTGATTTCACGGTCAGTGAGCTGGGCTTTCTCACCGTATGTGCCTATGACGCCAAGCAGGTACCGGCTTCGGTCCAAATCGAAATGATGCGGACACATCCGTATCTAATGACGGATCGTGAGCTGATCCGCAGCAATCTCTATGAGCACGCAGGGGAGAAACAATATGCATACCCTTCGCTGAGCGCGCAGGCGAAGTTGGAGTCAGAGATGGATTTATACAAGCAGAAGCTCGATTTTGTGCATGTCGTATCGCACGAGGTGCGCAATCCTTTAACGGTTATCCAGGCCTATGCCACGTTGCTCAGCGCCGACGAGCCCGATCCGGAACGGGCGAAGAAGTTGCGAACTATCGTCGACTACACAGTCGTGATTGATCACGAAATCTCACACATCATGACGACCGAGCAGATGCTCGCCGCAGAGTCGATTTGGCATAAACGCATTTTACATCCGCGCGCTGTGCTTGATGAAGTTCTACATATTATGGGGACCAAGGCTCGTACGCAAAATATCGAGTTGGTCGCCGAGATCGATGTCGCGCAGACGGTAACCTGCCTTGGCAATCGCTTGGGGTACAAGCTCATTTTTTCGAACGTCATCAGCAATGCTATCAAGTACAGCGACGAAGGGGGAACCGTCCGAGTCATCTGTCGTGTTGCGGAGCAGATGTTGCATTTCGACGTGATCGATTGCGGTGTCGGTATGACAGAGCAGCAGATGGAGAGGCTCTTCCGCAAGTATGAAAAGCAAAATGAAGACGAGAGTGGGCAGGGAATTGGCCTTTTTATGGTGAAAAAGCTGGTCGACGAATTTGCGGGTGACATTTCTGTTCAAAGTCGGTTAGGGGTTGGTACGCACGTCGGCATTCGACTGCCGGTCCTTTAGGGAGGGATGTGTATGCGGATTGCGGTCGTGGGAAGCATCAACATGGATGTCATGGCGTCGGTAGATCAGCTGCCCTCGCCTGGGGAAACAGTGGTTGCGCGCGGCGTACAGTATTCACCGGGCGGCAAAGGTGCCAATCAGGCGGTCGCAGCAGCACGGGCCGGTGCGGATGTCTGGATGATTGGCGCTACAGGAGGCGACCCGTTTGCTCAAGCTGCCCGCGACTCTTTGGCGAGTGCCGGTGTGGATATCGGGCATGTTGTGGACAAGCCTGGGGCAACCGGGTTGGCCATTATTGAGGTCGGAGCGGACGGAGAAAATCACATCGTGCTGGCTGCGGGGGCAAATGGGCTGCTGGAGCCCGCGGATGTCGCACGTGCCGACTCCATTTTGACGTCCTGCGATATGCTGTTGCTACAGAATGAAGTGCCTTGGTCCGCGAACCAGGAGGCGCTCCGTATCGCGAAGGCGGCAGGGGTGCGCGTTTTGTACAATCCTGCGCCGATGCGCAAGCTAACGGGGGAGGCCTTACGCGGCGTCGACGTGCTCGTGATGAATGAAACGGAAGCTGCCGCACTCATCGGAACGGTGCCACAGGGACTGGACGGGGACTGGTCAGTGCTTGGCTCACTAGCGGGTATCGGGATCGCAATCGTGGTTGTCACGCTTGGCGCGCAAGGGCTGGTCTGTTGGCAGCGCGACGGCCTGATTCGCTTGCCGGCGTTTCCTGTACGTGCCGTTGATACAACAGCGGCTGGTGACACGTTTATCGGGGCCTTTGCGGCAGCGTTTGACGAGCAAAACCTCGTTCGTGCTCTGCGCTTTGGCGCAGCGGCTGCCGCTCTCGCGGTGACAAGGCCTGGTGCCCAGGCGGCTGTACCGATGTACAGCGAGATCGAACGCATGCTGGAGGTGGATGGGGGTGAGTCCCAATAAGCCTGCCGGTGAACCAAACATGCACAAACGTAGTCTATGAAGACGAACGGCCGTACCGATGAAATGCTCATCTGTGTTTCATGCGGCTTGCTGTTGTTGGGTATTGGCCTGTCGCCGCCGGAGGTGATCTTGGTTGGAGCAAGCGGACCTCGACCTGATTCGTCAGGCGCGGCGCGGCAAACCCGAGGCGTTGGCGGACATCGTTCGCAATTATCAACAGTTTGTCTACCGGACTGCATACGGCGTCTTGCAAAACGCAACAGACGCAGAGGACGCAACGCAGGAGGCGTTCATTAAGGCGTTCCGATCTTTGAAGCAGTTGCGGGAAGAACGCACGTTTCCCACATGGCTTGCTCGCATTGCCGTTCGCGTTTCCCTCGACATGTTGGCCTCCCGCCAACGGCGCGCGCAGTCGCCGAGCGACGAGGTGAGTGCCGCGGTGTCGGGGGCAGAAGATGCGGCGGCGGCGAGGATCGACGTTGATCGTGCCTTGGCTCGCTTAAATGAAGAGCATCGTACGGTCATCGTGCTACGCGCGTTCCATGGGCTCGAGTACGACGAGATAGCACAGGTGCTCGACATTCCTGTAGGAACGGTGCGATCGCGCTTGCATCACGCACGCATGCAGTTGCGGCGGTTTTTGGGCGGCGAGAGGGGTGATGGATGATGGATCGTTGTCGCGATTGGGAGTCGTTACTGACTGCGTACGTAGACGGCGAGTTAAGCGCGGTGGAAGAGCAGCGTGTGCGCGCACACCTAGCCGTTTGCCCTGCCTGCGCGAGCTTGTTTGCCGACCTTCTGGCGGATGAAGAGCAGGTGGCGGCTTACGCCCAAACGATTGAGCCGCCCCTGGGACTTGAGGCACGGGTGGTGGCGGCACTTGCAGAAGAGCATCAGGTTGTACAGTCAAGGCGCCTTGTCTATGTCTACCTGTGTTGTTCAATAATTGGCCTGTGTGCGCTTGTCGGTCTCGTCGTGTCGCCGATTGGTTCGTTGGTGACACTTGCATTTCACTTCGCGTCAGCCGTGTTGCGCGGCTTAGTGTCGATACCGACCGCGGTGCATCAGCAGTGGCTGGTTGTGGCAGCGGCGTTCAGCCTGCTCCTTCTTGGCATCTCGCTATTTGGGACTGCGCGCCTGCTCAGGTCGTCGCGAAGAAGCGAGGTCCTATTATGAGGTGGCGGTGGCTGTACAGTTTGTGGGGCATGCTTTTATGTATTGCCATCGGCTCCGCCATCGTGCCGTCCGCGTTGGCGGCGCAGCGCACAACAAATGCAGGGCTCATCCGGACGAGCGCAACCCAAGTTCCCCCAGGGCAGGCCGTCGGCGACATTGTGGTCGTCGGCCACAATCTCACGATTGCAGGCATTGCGGATCACGTTCTTGTAATTAACGGCGACGTGACTCTGCTACCCACATCGCGCGTCGACATGGTGGTCGATCTCGGTGGGGCCGTGCACACGTCTCCTGGTGCGAAGGTTTACACAGTCTTCCATGCATCGCTTACCGATCCGTTTTGGAGTGGTGCGCTGGTTACCGGTCTTGGCGCCTTGGCCGTCTGGGGTGGTTTGTTAGCTGTCAGCATCGTCTTGACCCTGCTACTCACTGTGATTGCCGCGGCTTTGCGCGAAACCATTCGCGTGCCGTTAGCGGAAATGCAACGCTCTGTCCGGCGCGTCGGGCTTACGGGGCTGTTTGTCAGTGTCGGTGCCGTCGCATTTTGTGCGCTCTTGGCTGCGACACTGGTAGGCATACCGTTTGCCGTGCTTTGTTTCTTCTTGTATGCCGTTGCCGCTATCATCGGCTTGGCGGTCGTAGCGGTGTGGATTGGATATATGGTGATGACTGATCCGGCAAAGCGACCGGTGTGGGTGGTTGCGCTGGTCGGCGTCAGCCTGTTGGTGGCGTTTTGCAATATCCCATTTGTTGGACTGTTGTTGTTCTGCATTGCGTGGGTTGTCGGTGTCGGAGTGACTACCCACTGGCTGTGGATGCTGTGGAGCATGCGCAAAGGCAGACGGCGGCCGAGCAACATGGACAGCCAATGACGATAAAAAAGGCGGGCCAAACCGGCCCGCCTTTTTAATGATTCTTTATGCGGAGTGCTGTGTGTCGTGCTGTGCAGCTCCTGCCTTGACACCATAGCCGAACAGGCGTGCAACCAGGCGTGTAAGCGGCATGACTTGGCGCCCGAACAGCCACATGACCCGGCTCGCGATGATACCGATGACAGCACCACCAAGAACATCTGTCGGATAGTGTACGCCGACGAACACGCGCGCAATCATGACGATAATGGCCAGAACGGTGAATGGAACTGAAATCCACTTCGGCGTACGTCCCATGACGCCCGTCGCAAAGCCCCACGATCCGGAGGTGTGATCGCTTGGGAACGATGCATCAGCCGGGTGCGTGATGAGCTGTGTGAAGGAGCCCTTCGGAAATACCGTGAAAGGCCGCGGCCGGAACCAAATAAAGTGGGATATGATCACGTTGATAACAAGTGCCAGAATTCCAGAAAAGCCTGCCACGGCAAGCGCATTCCGTTGCTCAATGTCGCGCTTTGGCAAGGCGAACCATGCAGCGATAAACATGCAGGCGTAAAGTTCTAACGCGTCCTTTGCGAAGAAAATCATGATGTCGTCAAGCAAATGGCTGTGTCCAGCCAATCCATTGATCATATGGTATACATGGGTGTCAAATGGATTGACAGCAGCGGCGTGTATCATGGTCTCACTCCTATCGGCGGATATCATAACACGAACAAAGACGCAGTCGCGACACATTTGGTTCAATCTAACCTTGCATGTTTTTGGCGGTACTTGCGACTGTACTTGGTGAACTGCATTTGAGCGCAAGCCGTCTCTATGTCGTAGTAATCCGAAAGGGTTGCAATTCTCTTTGGAGGTGGCCATCATCCATCTCGTTTCGCTAATTGAGCATTATGGATATCTGGGCTTGTTTGTGATGTTGATGTTGGAGTATTTCATTTTGGTCGTTCCCGGCGAGACGGCTTTGACGACGACAGGTGTTTTGTCCCGAAGTGGCGTCTTGCATCTGAATATTGGGTGGCTCATTGTCGTGACAGCTTTGGGGACGTTTGCGGGATCGACCATTGCCTATGGGATTGGGCGCGTATGTGGGAGACCGCTGCTCGTCCGCTATGGCAAATATGTAGGGCTTACAGAGAAACGGTTGGCTAGCAGTGAACGCATGTTTCAAAAACAACCTTGGTTGATCCTTATCATTGCCAAGTATATCGCCGTCGTCCGCGATATTGTACCGTACCTTGCGGGTATCAATCGGACCCCGTTGCGCGTATTCATTCCGTTAAACCTATTAGCGTCAGGTTTGTGGACTGCGACGTTTCTTGCGCTTGGTGGCGTCATTGGAGGGTTGTGGAAGTTTGTTGACCACCACTGGCAAATCACCGTGATTCCAGCCGCAATTGTCGTGGTGGGCTGTGGTTACGGATACTGGTTATTGAAGAAACGCCTGCATGCGGCGCTGGATCATGAGCGGTCGGTGGAGGGGTAAATGTCTTAAAAGGTTACGGTTTGAGTAGGTACGAGAGAGAAATGAATCTCTTCTCGTGCCTTTTTTTTTTTCGACAGATTACCCAACAAAATAACGACTGGATACGTCAATGGAACGCACGATGGTACAACACGAATTTGGAGGAATTTCAGCGTTACGCATGAATATGATTACGTATATTTGTTTGACATCCGAATCAAGAGGGGTGTTCAGATTGAAACGAAAGACGGCTGTGAAATTTGGAATTGGCGTAGGTACCGTGTCTATCCTAAGCGGTTTGGTTAGTGCGTGTGGCGTGAGCAATGCTTCCGGACAAAGTGCAAAGGCTACCACTAATGTGACGCAGGCTGCGGCTAGTGCGGGCAAGCAAACGGTGACGATTTGGGACATTCAAACAGGTGCAGCACAGCAAGTGGTCATCAACATGTCCAACAGCTTTAACAAAACACATCCGAACATTCAGTCACAAGTTCAGTTCTTTGAAAACGATCCCTACAAGCAAAAAATCCAAATTGCGATGGGAGCCCACAATCCTCCGGATATTTTTGTCGGATGGGGCGGCGGCACGTTGGCGGCTTATGTCAAAGCGGGCGATGTGTACAATCTAACTTCGGCACTCAATGCAGATCCTTCATGGAAAAACCGCTTCCTCCCGTCTGTGATGAAACCGGTTACAATAGATGGGAAGATCTACGGTGTGCCGAATGACAATGTTCAACCGGTTATGATGTTCTATAACAAGCAAGTATTTAAACAGTATCATTTGACTCCGCCAAGCACTTGGACGCAACTGCTTTCTGACGTCAAAGTGCTAAAGAGTCACGGGATAGCTCCTATTTCGCTCGGCGGAAAAGATGAATGGCCCGAACTTATGTACGAGGAGTACCTGGTTGATCGTATTGGTGGGCCGCAGGTATTTGATGCTGTGTTGTCGGGCAAAAAGAACGCCTGGTCGAACCCAGCCTTTATCAAGGCTAATACCATGATTCAACAGTTGGTCAACGCTGGTGCGTTTGAACCGGGATTCAGTTCCGTTAGTTCAAATCAAAGTGAGGATGCCGCTCTTCTGTATACGAACCGTGCTGGGCTTTGGCTCATGGGTAGTTGGGGCTTTGCTACCATCTTGTCGAACGACAAGGCGTTTATACAACAAGGCAACCTTGGCTTTATACCATTCCCAAAGATCCCGGGTGGTAAAGGCAATGTCAATGACATTGCAGGTAATCCATCCAACTATTATTCCATCTCTATGGCGTCTAAGAACAAGGCTGCAGATGTCACGTTCCTGAAAGACGCGGTATTGAACAATCAGAACGTGAAGGATTGGATTAGCATCGGAGACGTCCCACCCGTTAAGGGAATCGAGGGTCAGCTGAAGCATGCAACCTACGGAGGATATCTGTCGTTCACATACGATCTCGTCAAGAACGCGCCCAACTTCCAGGCGTCTTGGGATCAGGCGCTGCCACCAGCAGAGGCCCAAGAACTATTAACGGATTTGAGTAAGCTCTTCCTGAATCAGATGACACCGCAGCAATTTTCGGCAGATATGAACAAGCATATGTAAAACCTTGCGGCCCCGCCAAGCGGGGCCACCGAAATTCAAGCGGTTAGGATGTGGCTTTGATGAGTGAAGGGATGAACTGGCGGCGGTGGCTCATGTTACTTCCTGCTGTGTTGTTTTTCGCTGTGTTCGCACTCTTTCCTATGATTATTGCCGTGTATTATAGCGGGCTCAGCTGGAATGGTATTGGTGCGGCGAAGTGGGTTGGTACTGCCAATTGGGCTCAAGCGATGTCTGATGGCGAGGCTTGGATGGCACTTCGCCTTACCATTGAATTAATGGTACTGTCATGGATTTTTCAAACGCCTATCAGCCTTCTTATTGGCGTGTTTCTGGCGGGCAAGCAACGGCACCGCGCGGTTCTCGGCGTATTTTACTTCGTTCCCCTATTGTTTTCATCTGTCGCGATAGGGGTGACATGGTCCTACATTCTAAATCCGAACTTCGGGCTAGTGGATTCTTTACTCAAGGCAGTCGGAATTGGGAATGGGACGGAGAATTGGCTGGGAAACGTTCATCTTGCTATGTTGGTCGTCAGTATGATCATCGCGTGGCAATTTATCCCGTTCCACTCGTTGCTGTATCAAAGCGGCGCGAAACAAATCCCTGATTCCTTATATGAAGCCGCACGGATCGACGGAGCTGGACCATGGAACTCATTTATCCATATCACAATTCCACAATTGAAATATACAGTAGTCACGTCTTCCGTCCTTATTCTGACTGGGTCACTTACGTACTTTGACCTAATTTATGTTTTGACAAACGGTGGACCGGGTGAGGCTACGACCGTTTTGGCCATGGATATGTACAAACAGGCATTCGCCAATCAAAATATTGGGCTCGGAAGTGTACTTGCAGTCATCCTGGCTGTGGCCGGTATAGTCCTTTCCATTTTGACATTGCGTTTTACCGGCTTCCACAGGATGGAGAGCCAACTGGAGGGGATGTAATGTCGACGGCGGCTCCAACCAAGTACGGTACCGAACTTGCTGGAACATCAACGATACGCTTGCCCAAGTGGTATAACATGTTCTTCACTTTTCTTGGTCTTGTATGGCTTGTGATAGCTTTCTATCCCGTGTTGTACATGGTGATGACCAGTTTTAGGTCGGAACAAGGCTATTTAATGGGAATCCCTTGGCTTCCCACACTGCACCCGACGATTCAAAACTATACGACGGTACTACAGGCAGGGTTTCTCCATTATTTCTTGAATAGTGTAATCGTTTCCCTGTGTACTGTGGTTCTCATCGTAGGCTGCTCAATTCTGTGTGCTTACGTCATTGTTCGAAGCAAAACAAAGACCGTGCAGACTGTATTTAACGTATTCTTGGTAGGGTTGGCATTACCGATACAAGCAGCCATCATCCCGATTTATATTTTGATTACCGATCTAGGGCTCTACGATAAGCTGATCGGGATCATCCTACCATCTGTCGCATTTGGATTGCCTTTAACCATTTTGATTCTTGTCAACTTTGTGCGCGACATTCCGAACGAGTTGTATGAGTCCATGGGCCTAGATGGGGCTCATGATTTCCAAATTCTTTGGCGACTCGTTCTACCTTTGGCCACTCCAGCCTTGGTCTCCGTCGCCATATATGACTTTGTGCAAGCTTGGAATAACTTTTTATTTCCGTTGGTGCTTACTGAAAGTACGAGTTCGCGCGTAATGCCATTGGCTATCGTAAGCTTTCAGGGCCAATATACGATGAATGTTCCAGTTACCATGGCAGCCGTGATACTTTCCGCTTTACCACTAATTCTTGCCTATATCTTTGGACGTCGATGGCTCCTTCGCGGCATGTTTGCTGGCTTTGGTAAATAAATGTCGCCCATGGGCTATGCATCAGGAGGGAGAGTAAAAATGGAACACAATTACCAAAACCCCAATCTACCGATAGAAGAACGAGTGGAACTCTTGCTTTCCGAGATGACCATCGAAGAAAAGGCAGCACAGCTCACGTCTGTATGGGCCTACGAAGTCCTTGACGATCTCGCTTTTTCCGACGCCAAGGCGGCTAGCTTATTCCAACACGGTATTGGTCAAATCACGCGTATCGGCGGTGCCACGAATCTCGATCCAGCAGACACAGCGCGCCTTGCCAATCGCATTCAGCAGCATCTCCTATCGCAGACACGCCTGTCGATTCCGGCGCTCGTACACGAGGAGTCGTGCAGTGGCTACATGGCAAAAGGCGCCACGTGCTTTCCGCAGACCATCGGCATTGCGAGCACCTGGGATCGGGACATTGCTCGGAGGATTGGCGAAGTGATCCGTACACAGATGCGCGCCGTCGGAGCGCAGCAAGCGCTTGCGCCCCTGCTCGATGTCACGCGCGATCCACGTTGGGGGCGCGTCGAAGAAACGTTTGGTGAGGATCCTTACCTCGTTGCACAAATGGGCATTGGCTATGTCGGTGGGCTGCAAGGTGATGATCTACGCGACGGCGTGATCGCCACTGGTAAGCACTTTGTGGGCTATGGTGCCTCCGAGGGCGGCATGAACTGGGCGCCCGCACATATTCCGGAGCGTGAACTGCGCGAAGTCTACCTCTATCCATTTGAGGCCGTGGTGCGCGAGGCCAAGCTGCAATCCATCATGCCGGGCTACCACGAACTCGACGGTGTACCCTGTCACCACAACCGGGATCTCCTGGTTGAGACCTTGCGCAATCGCTGGGGCTTCGAGGGTATCGTCGTGTCCGACTACTTCGCGGTCAACCAATTGTTTGAATATCATCAGGTTGCTCGCGACAAAGTCGAAGCGGCCGTATTTGCAGTCGAGGCTGGCGTCGATGTGGAACTGCCGAGCCGAGATGTCTATGGACAGCCACTCGTCGAGGCGGTGAACCAGGGGCGCTTGCGGATGGAGCAAGTCGATGCTTTGGTTCGGCGTGTGTTGACGGCCAAATTCCGACTCGGTTTGTTCGAGCGGCCGTTTGTCGATGAAGGCCGTGCACCAAATCTGTTCGACAATCATGAACAGCGGCAGTTGGCGCGCGAGGCAGCCGCCAAATCGATCGTCCTTTTGAAGAACGAAGGCAACTTACTTCCGCTGAGGAGCGGTGGCAAAATTGCCGTGATCGGACCCAATGCGGACAGCATCCGCAACATGGTCGGCGATTACGCGTACCCATGCCATATCGAGTCGCTGCTCGAGCAGTCCGAAGATAATGTGTTCCACTCGCCGATGCCAAAGGGAATGAAGAGTGTCGACGACTTCATTGAAATGAAGACCATCGTGCAAGCCATCCGCGAAAAGGTGGGGGATGCGGCGCAAGTCCTGTACGCAAAGGGCTGCGATGTGCTGGGCGACGATACATCCGGCATCGCCGAAGCAGAGCAAGTTGCGCGCCAGGCCGATGTGGCGATTGTCGTTGTCGGCGATCGCGCTGGACTCACCGATGGCTGTACGACTGGCGAGTCGCGGGATCGCGCGACATTGACGTTGTTGGGTGCGCAGCAGGAGTTGGTTGAGCGCGTTGTCGCCACAGGTACGCCAACCATCGTCGTGCTCGTCGGCGGACGCCCGCTGTCCATCACATGGATTGCCGAACACGTTCCTGCCATTCTCGAGGCCTGGTTACCGGGTGAGGAGGGTGCGCCTGCCATTGCTGACGTGCTGTTCGGCGACATTAACCCTTCCGGCAAGCTGCCGATCACGATTCCGCGTTCCGTGGGCCAAGTTCCGATTTACTACGGCCATAAGCCAAGCGGCGGACGCTCGCACTGGAAAGGTGTGTATGTCGACGAGAGCAACAAACCTCTGTACGCGTTTGGCCACGGCCTCAGCTACACGACGTTTGCATATCGGGAGCTTGCTGTGTCGCAAAGCGAGATCGGCATCCATGACACGGTCGACGTGTCTTGTGTGGTCGAGAACACGGGAGATCGGGCCGGGGAAGAAGTGGTGCAATTGTACGTGTACGATCGCGCTGCCGATGTGACGCGGCCGGTGCAGGAACTGCGTGGTTTCGCACGCGTGCACCTAGAGGCAAAAGAAGCGGCGCTGGTCACGTTCAAATTGTCTGCGCACCAGCTGGGCTTTTACAACCGCAATCTGCAGTACGTCGTCGAACCTGGCGCGATCGAAGTTCAAATTGGCGCCGCGGCGGACGACATCCGGTTGCGCGGGGAATTCCAGATTGTCGGCGAGACCACCGATATCGAACAGCAAAAGGTATTTACAACCCCGGTTTCCGTACATTCACGTGGCGTTGTCGATGTGCATTAAAACGTGAAAACTTGGATTTTGCGCGCCTTGTCGGACATTTGATCGGCAGGGCGCGCAATTCATCTCTGGATGTTGTCGGCAGATTGGCCTACAATGAAAACCAACGGCCCTGTTAGCCGCCGATACAGTGGGCAGAGGAGATAGACCCTTGGATCGCACCGCAGATCAAGCATTGATGAAAGAGATTAATAAATACATCGTGTTGAATAGAATCCGCTTTCAAAGCCCCATCTCGCGCAGCCAAATCTCAGCCGAGACGGGCTTAAACAAGGCGACCGTCTCGGCCTTGACCGACGAGTTAATCCGGGAAGGGCTCGTCCTCGAGGTCGGGCAAGGGCGGTCGCGTGTAGGCCGCAGGCCGATCATGTTATTGTTCAACGCCAATGCTGGCAGCGTGATGGGCGTGGAACTGGGCGTCGAGTATGTCCGGATCGTCATCACGGACTTTGCGGCACGCGTTGTGTACGCCGTCAACCACCCGATTGACAAGCGGGCTGGGGCAGCAGACGTTCTTGAGTTCTTAGTGACTTGTATCGAAACGGCGCTCGTGAAGGCTCCAGTCACGGACTATGGCGTGATTGGGATTGGCATTGGCGTACCCGGACTCGTTGACTTTCGGCGTGGAATTGTCTTGCGGGCCCCGCATTTGCACTGGGACAACATTCCCTTAAAGGCGATGTTGGAAAGTCGCTTGCATAAGCCAGTCTTTGTCGACAACGAAGCCAATGCGGGGGCGCTTGGGGAAAAGCTTTATGGAGCGGCCACACATGTGTCGAATTTGCTGTATGTAAGCGCAGGTACAGGCATCGGTACAGCCATCGTGGTGGGCGACGAATTGATGCGTGGCGCGGACGGTGTCGCGGGCGAGTTTGGCCATATGAGCATTGACGCACATGGGGACCCATGCACGTGTGGGAATGTAGGATGTTGGGAGTTGTATGCATCGGAGCGTAGTTTATGTTCTGTGTACGCGAAGTTGACCGGGGAGACAGCGGATTTTGACACCATTCTGCAACGCTATCAAGCGTCTGATCCTTCGGCCATGCAAGCGTTTCAAATGATAGGTCGATATTTAGGCATCGGCATCGTCAATCTGACGAACGGACTTAATCCAGCCATGATCATCTTGGGCAACCGCCTGGCCGAAGGCGGGCGCATGGTCACCGATGCCATTCAGCAGGCCATTTCGGCACGTTGTCTGGTGAGTCCGTATGCGAAAGTAGCCGTGCAAGCGTCGGCGCTGGGGCGCGATGCGTGTGCCATCGGCTCGGCGGCGCTCGTGTTGCACGACTTTTTCGCTGGTCCGCGAGCCAAGACAACGACTCGCTCGATTGCGGGAAAATAAGGTCTGTACAAAGATTCGGAATAATGGTATTTTCAACGTGTTCCCTCTTTGACGAAGGCTACCCAACTGGGGATGGGTAGTCTTTGTTCATTTGCGCCCACGTTATGGCGCATATGGTTGCGATCCGCGCATTTGCTGCTGCTGATTGCGCTGGCGCCGTTGTCCGCTATTCAACGCCCGTTCAATCGTATCCACCATCGCTTCGCGACTCTGTGGCATACAGACAAACATCGTGCTTAAACCTACGCCAATGCCTCCGATGACAGGCCAAGCCCAATCGTTTCTACGCTTAGGGGACATCTCACAACCACCTCAGGCTTACGATGCCCTGACCGCCACAAAACATACTCCGTTCTCTTTTCTTCGTCTGCTGCATTTCGGTGAATTTGATGTAAAGTTGGGGATACTGCCTTTCAGAGGAGGCGTGCAACAATCCACGTGTGCGGAGTTGTGAACAATTCTAAAAGGTTTGCTGGACCGGTACAGGCCCTTTACACAAACTTAACAAAAAAACAACGAATTATTTACCGTAGTCGTGTAGTTTCTTAACGATTGAACTCGATGGGGGATGGACTGTGTCGAAACGAAGTGATCAATTATTCACCTATTTAGTTGATATCGCAGACAATATCGAAGTCGCCACAAAGACATTTCACAATGAGTTGTCTGAGGGTGCCGACTTTGGCGCTTTGGCCAACCAAATGAAGGCGTATGAGGACAAGGGCGACGATTTGATCAGCAAGTTGATTTCGCTCTTGAACAACACATACATCACGCCTTTGGAGCGTGAAGACTTCGTGACGCTGGCCGTGACTCTCGATGACATCATCGATGGGATTCACGCATGTAGTGTTCGTTTTACGCTGTACGACGTAAACGGTACGACGCCGACGATGGTCGAGTTCGCGAAGGATATTCACGCCAGTGCCGTAGAAATTGCCCAAGCCATTCGCAAATTGAATGAGCGCAAACTGCTTCATATTCGCGAACACATCAAGCAATTGAATGTCCTGGAAAAGCATGGAGACCAATTGTTGCATGCTGCTCTTCGCTCTCTTTTTGCGGAGTGTTCCGACGCCATCGAACTCATCAAACTAAAGGAGATATACGAAATCCTTGAGAATGTCACCGACCGCTGCGAAGACGTCGCCGACGTCCTGGAGTCTGTGATCTTGAAAAACGCGTAGAGGTGGCCGTTTGATGCTGTTTGTCATTGTTCTCATTGTGCTTTTGGCCTTGTGCTTTGACTTTACGAACGGCTTTCACGATACGGCCAACGCCATCGCAACCAGCGTATCGACACGCGCGCTGTCGCCGCGTGCTGCGGTACTTATCGCCGGCGCAATGAACTTGATTGGTGCACTGACATTTACAGGGGTCGCCAAGACGATTGGCGGTAAAATTGCCGATCCGCTCAAGATTCAGCACGGAACGCTCGTCGTGCTCGCTGCATTGGTGGCGGCTATTTTTTGGAACTTGTTTACGTGGTATTTCGGCATTCCCAGTTCCTCGTCACATGCTTTGATTGGCGGGTTGTCAGGGGCTGTGGTCGGAGCTGCGGGTTTTGGCGCAATCAATTACGGGGGCTTTCGTTCCATTATTGAAGCGCTGATTACATCGCCTATTTTTGCATTTATTCTTGGCTACATCATCATGTGGATTTTGCGCCTGCTATTTGGCGGTATGTCACCACACCGTGTGAATCGTGGGTTTCGGTTTCTGCAATGCTTTTCGGCCGCTGCACAGGCGTTTATGCACGGCGCAAACGACTCGCAAAAGACTATGGGTGTCATTACCTTTGCGCTGATTGCCGGCGGCTACCAGCACACGATGCATATTCCTTTCTGGGTGAAAATTTTGTGTGCTGTCGCCATGGGCGTTGGCACCGCAACAGGCGGTTGGCGCATCATTAAGACCGTTGGGTCGAAAATTATTAAAATCGAGCCAATCAACGGATTTGCCTCTGACCTGACGAGTTCCGCAATTATCTTCGGTTTCACATTGCTCAAACTGCCTGTCAGTTCGACGCATGTCATTTCATCTGCCATTATGGGCTCGGGGGCAGCGAAACGACCTAAAGGCGTGCATTGGGGGATGGCGGGGCGGATTGTGGTTGCCTGGCTCATCACAATTCCTATCACAGGTTGCCTTGCCGCCTTATTAACTCGTTTGTTCTTAATTTAATCACGTCATAGCAAGGCCCGGCTGGTGTATCGGCCGGGCCTAATCATGCTTCTGTCGCACAGACTTTACTTCGCACTGTCTTTACGCAAGGCGAAAGCGAGGGCCAATCCAGACAGCAGGATGGAGACGATGGACACCGTAAGAATGATGGTGTCCGCCATTGTCCAACCAGCAGACCAGGTCGGCGCGTTCGCATCCGTCGTGGAACTTGTGCCTCCGCTTGTTGTGTTGGAAATTGCCGGAGCTGTCTCACCCGCAGACAAGATCTGCGTGATAGAGTGCGGTGTCGCAGATCCTGTGGGGCCTGTCCAAGTAACGATGGTGCCATCCTTGTAGTACTGATATGCATCCCAAGCCACATCGCCCGGTGTTGACGGATTACTTGCGATGAACGGGAACTGCATAAATTGCCCAGGTGAGATGCCACTGCCTGTCGCTTTCCAGGTGACGATTTGCGATCCGCCTGTTTGACTGGTCGATACCGTCCAGCCGGGAACTGGTTCGTAGTCGTCAAACTGTACGCCTTGCGGCATCTTGAGCACGATTTTTACCGTGGGATCTGTGCGTTCACATGGCACGCGCATCGTATATTGTTCCCAGGCTCCGGCTGTCGGAGGGGTTGGATTGACCGGTATGACCACGACGTGCGCAAAGACCGTGCTGGCTGCTGTCAACGTCGCGAGTGCACCTGCTATCGTTGCCAGCAATTTGCCTACTTGTTGCCTCATCATCTCTCCTCCTCGTCATTGTCCAACGTGAATAGGGAAGGTTGTTACCACATCGTGAAAATCGTTCGTCAAGATATCGACCGCGACATTCCAGCGGCCACCCCCAGAGAGGGCAAGTCCATTTGCCACATAAACGCCCTGACCGCGTGGAAGTAGACGCAGCTCTTCCGCGCCTTGACTGACCGTCTTTGAAGAGAAGGACAATGCCACCTGCTGAATAGCCGTATCCGGTTTTCCATTTGCCGCTTGGACACGCACAGTAAACTGGTTTTCACCGACATGGTTTGGCGTGATCGACAATGTGATTCTGAAGCCATCGACGTTATGCACCGCGTCGACTGGGCCAGGATGGTTGTCCCCTGTCGGCAGGTTGGTCAGAATGGCCGTCATGGCGAATACGCCCACACTTATAAGCAGTTCTAGGCCCATAAATAGGCGTAGCGTGCCGTGCTGTGCTTGTCGGCGCAACGCATGACCAGATGCAAAGATCAGCATAAGGCAGAAAAGTGCGAGCTTGACAATGAGTGTCTGTCCATATCCGGTATGGAACAATGCGTACCACGTTGGGATATGCAAGAAAGCTGAATATAGGCCACTTAGGCCGAGGACAGCGACGCATATCAGGGCAATCTTGGAGAAACGCGAGATTGTTCTGCGCAAGAGAGCGTCGTCAGTCGTTGCTGGTTGTTTTGCCACCTGCCCAACGAGTGCAAGTATGGCCGCGATGCCGCCGACCCAAATGGAAGCGGCGTACAGGTGGATAACGATGGCGAACACGGGTAATGCAGGGCTGCTTTCGGCGATCGCATGCCCCGAAAATCCCATCGCGATCGGCAAAAGAAACAGCGGCAACGCTATCCACGAAGTCCGATACCGGGCTTTGGCGGGTAGCAGCGACGCAATCATCGGCGGCACGATGAGCAGGATGAGCATTTGTACAATCCACAGGTACCCAAATACGGTCAGGTTCAGCGTGCGCTCAATGTATCGCGCTGAGAATGCAGATGTTCCGTGAACATTCCATGTGATTGCCGTCTGCAAAGGCAGATCGAGACCGATGCCGACAAGGAGCATAAGCCAGCCGGTGGCCACCAAGGCCTTACCGGCACGATGGCGCAACGATGGAAAGGCCACTTCGGCAAGCCGCAAGCCGACGGCCCCACCCAGCGCCAGAGCCAGACCGGCGTATTGTAAGATGCGATCGATCACCATCCAGACACCAGGCGTATATCCTGTTTCACTCGCGCCTAGGTGGAGAGCGTTGACATCGATGCCAATGCCAAACGGGATGGTACCAGAAACGAGGTGCCCGTCGGCGGACACCACTTGCCAATGAATTGTATAAAGTCCGTTAGCCAGTTGTTTCGGGATGTGAATGTCGATCTCGCGGTGGTTGGTCGGGTTCACATGCCCGTCTCCTAAATCGATCCGCTGGTTGTCAACGTTTGTCACAGACAAGCCACCGGGCATCAGTTGCACGTCTTCATCGAACTCGACTTCGACGATGCCTGGCGAATGCTTGAGCGATTGGCTGACAGCGGGGCTGGACTGGACAACGTATGCGTGTGCCCAAACTGGAGCGGGGCGAAAGGTGAGCACAGTGAGTGTCGCGAATATCGCCACGATCAAGAATCGTCCAGCTAGCCTTCTGTACGTAGTTGTATCAAGCACGTTTACACCTCCCTTATCAGAATCTGAGATGAAAACCGCAGAACCTCGAGGTTTCTAGGCATTCCATCACAAACATTATGGGAGATTATAAGTTGAATCAAACGCCTTCGAGAGCGGTTTATGAACACACCGTTACATTTCGCCGACAAAGGTATGAATGCATCTGAAACGGAAGATGGGCTGGCATCGTCTACAAGATATGGAGGTGTGGAAAAATGAGAATTCGCTATCTGGCTGCAGTTTGTACGGGGTTATTTCTACTCTCTTCACTGTGTATTTGGCTCTTTGCGCAAAACTACTTCGTTGCCGCTTATGGAAACGCAATGGCAATCCAGCCTGTGGCGAGTGGGGAGCCCGTGATGTGGGGGGTTGGTTTGTGTGTTGCGACGGGGGTGGCCGTATTATCCGCCATCGTGGCTGCAGCTCTCTACATGCGCATGGCGTTTCACGATACTCGGAAGTGGCACAAATACGAGAGGTAAATCAAAGGAAAAAGGGAAGGGGCTATCCGCAGATGGCGCTATGCCAGTGGAAGCCCCTTTAGTTGCACACGAATGGTATGAAATATGGTCTGACAGTTCCGTATACAGGAACAACAGGATTGCTGCATCATTTGCTGAGGTCGTATGGTTATCACACAGTAGTTACAGTAAGATGTGTTGTCCTGTCGCGAATATCTCATAGAGAGGGGTCGGTACCGGCAAAAAGGCAGCGTTCTAACGGTTGGTTGAAAGCGCTTGCAGATACCGGTTCGCGTATACCTATTGATATGTAACAGGGAAAGGGTGTTCAAAGTGGGCGATGAACCAAAAAAGTCGTTTTTCAGGTATGAAAATGGCGTCGTCTTGATGATGTTTTTTACGTTCGGCTTTGTTTTCATGGAACGCCTCAGTGTTGTCTATTTATTTCCGTTCCTCGGGCCGGATTTGAAATTTAACAACGCAGAGTTGGGCCTTATTGTTTCGGTATTGGCCATCTGTTGGTCGCTTTCAGGTTTTGTGTTTGGGACAATTTCAGACTTTATCGGCTCGCGCAAAAATGTCCTTTTGCCGATCACGCTGGCGTTTTCGTTGTTCTCGTTCCTGTCCGGCATTGCCAAAAGCTTTGGTGCCATGTTGTCGATCCGCGCTTTGATGGGCGTTTCCGAAGGCCCTGTGTTACCCATCGCACAGGCGTCCGTGATCGCAGATTCTTCGGAGGAGCGCCGTGGGTTCAACATGGGCTTTGTGCAAAGTTCTTTGGGTCTTATCGGATCGACGGTCGGTCCGCTTGTTCTGACGTTTGTCGCCACCAAGTATTCGTGGCACGCTGGTTTTTATATCGCAGGTATCCCGGGACTCATCATGTTTTTCGTCCTGTTGTTCTGGATGAAAGACCCGAACAAGCGCATGTCGAAGGAACAACTCGCGAAGCACGAACATCGTCTACGCCGCGAGGACTATCCAGTGATCTTCCGCACGCGCAACATCTGGATCACGATGGCTATTGCTGCCCTGATGATGACCTGGTTGTTCGCGTTTACGACGTTTGCGCCGACGTTTTTGGTCGAATATGACAAGTATACTGGTCCGCAAATGGGAATCATCACAGCCGCGATGGGCCTGGGTACATTCTTCTGGGGGTTTATGGGGCCTTACATCTCCGATAAGTGGGGGCGTAAGCCGACGCTAGTGCTGTTCTCGTTTGTCGCCGTCTTATCTCCCGTCTGCTTGGCCTTGATTCATGGCAGCGTGCTCGTGATGTCCGTCATCGGTTTCCTCACATGCGCAGGTCAGGCATGTTTCCCCTTGTTCATGGTCGTCGTGCCCGGTGAATCACTCTCGCCCAAGTATGTCGGTACAGCTGTCGGTCTTGTGCAAATGGTGGGCGAGCTGATTGGCGGAACGGCGATTCCCTCAATCGCTGGCGTCGCGGCGGATCACTTTGGGTTGCAGGCCCCGCTTTGGATTGCTGCAGCTGGGGCTGCGGTAAGCGGATTCATCGCCTTTACCTTGAAAGAAACAGCGCCTGTCCGCCGTCGCTCGGCTCAAAATGCCACTCAATCGATGAGTGTGTAACCCGGAGTAGCTTGGGTCTATTAAGTGGACGAAAAATGGACACCCCGCCTTGACCCGGCGGGGTGTTTTCTAGTCCACGCTATTTTGAAGAAGGCGGGCCCAATCAGACACTGGGTTTTTCATCCCACACGAGATGCTTCAAATCGTCAGGCGTGTTGTTTTCGCGCCAACGTCGAAAGTCTTCCTCGATTTCCGGAGCCCACTCGGCGACGTCGATATCCGATGAGCTGTACTTGCCTTCGCGAATGCGAACGAATCCAAACATGTCGCGCAGCCTGGTCTTCTCCGCGCTAATGCAGATTTCCTCCGCGAGATGTGGAGGAATAAATGTCACTCCGGCCGGAGTCCCGAGTACCACGTCCCCCGGCATGCAAATGGCTCCTCCGATGCGACAGGGCACGTTCATGCCGATGAGGGTCACGTCGCGAATCGGCGTCGGATCAATGCCTCGATAGTAGGTCTGCAAGTTTTCAATCTCGAGGATTTGCTGCAGGTCGCGAATACCGCCGTAGATCACCTGGCCACGCTTTGTACGCGTCGCGATCGTCGTTGAAAGGTTGCCGCCGGAGAACGTACCTTCGACCACTTTGTCGAACATGTCGACGACGATGACATCGTCCTCGACCAGCGTGTCAATCACCCAGACGTTAAAAAAACCCTTGCGGCCTTCTTCCTTTTGGCCGTATTCGAGCAGGTAATCGTGCAAATCGGGGCGCTTTGGCACCATGACGGCTGTCACTGCCCTACCAACCAATACCTTGTTGGGGTGTACCATCCGCAGATTGCCCTCGAACTGATAGCGATAGCCGTGTCGCTCAAGGACGGCCCACGCCTCCTCGTTCGTAATTCGCTCCATCCTGTGCAGGATGTCGTCAGGCACGCGGGGGCGGCCGTCGTCAAACCGCTCACCCTGCCACAATGGGGTGAGTTGAATGATATCGTCTCGATTGTTGAACTTCATATGCCCATCTCCTTTTGAAAGCGCAGGCTCATAACAGCATGCTGCCACCGTCCGCACGAATGGCCGCTCCAGTGATAAATTCCGCCTCGTCGGATGCGAGAAAACAGACGATATGGCCGATGTCACTCGGGACTCCGACGCGCCCCAAGGGGAACTTGCGCGCCCCCCGGCGCCGGCTTTCTTCTGTCACGCGATCCGGTGGTACGATGGGGCGGGGGTTTCCACTTTTACGTCCGACCTGCACAGCACCTGGCTCAATCATGTTCACCGTGATCCCGTACTGCGCGAGTTCGATCGCGCTTTCACGCACGAGCATCTTGATTCCGCCTTTGCTCATCGCGTAGACCGTATCGAAATCGGTTGGACGCTTTGCATGGACGGATGACATACAGACGATTCTGCCTTGTCGCTGTCCCTTCATGACAGGAACGACAGCCTGAATGCAGTTCAAATAGCCAAGCAGGTTGACGGACATCACGCGATCGAACCAAGCATCGTCGTAATCCATAAGGCCGAGGTTTGGCTGGATGGCCGCATTGTTGACGAGGATGTCGATGCGGCCGTAGCGCCGCACAACCTCTTCGACCATCGCCTGCACCTGCTCTGGCTGTGCCACATCCGCTTGTATAATCACGCCGTCGGCGCTTGCTTCGCGCACCATCTGCAGGGTTATGTGCGCAGCGTCGGCGCGATCGACATCGTTGATGGCCACGCGCGCACCTTGGCGTGCCAGTTCAATCGCGACGCCGCGACCAATGCCTGCCGCAGCGCCGGTGACAAGGGCCACCTTTCCTCGCAGGCTCACGTCGTTCACCTCTGCCTTCATCGCTTCATCTTGTGGTCCATGTAGTGCAGTAGGAAACCGCCGTCCAGACGAATGATGGCGCCGTTTAAATACTTCGCTGCATCGCTCGCCATCCAGGCCACGGCTTCTGCGACGTCGTCTGCCGTTCCCAGCGTCGCCGAGGGGACTTTGTACTGATAATCCAGATACAAGTCCGAAATGTCGCTGTAAAACTGTTGATCGTCCCCTTCGACGGGCCCCATGGCGATGAGATTGACCCGCACGCCCAAGCGTCCCAGTTCGAGTGCGGCTTCCTTGCACAGCATCTGCAGGGCACCTTGCGCCAAGGCATAGGAAAACGCACAGCCTGTCGGCTTTTCACCGTGGATGGATCCGACGTAGACCATACAGCCGGCGCCTTGCTTAGCCATCTGCCGTCCCAATACCTGCGTGCAAAGAAAGGCTGTCTTGGCGTTGAAGTTGAGTGCATCCCGGACAAGCACATGCGGCAGCGAAGCGACAGCACCGCGGTCGATCCGATTGTGCGTGTGCACGTATAAATCAATTCGGCCGTACCTCGTGACAACGTCGTTGCACAGCGATGCCACTGTTTCCGTATCGCCCAAATCGCTTGTAGCTACCAAGACGTCATGACCCTCACCTTGCAAGGTTTGCGCAAGGTTGGCCACCACTTGTTCACTAGGACCTGGCGGGCCATTGAGGACGAGCGTCACCCCGTCTTGAGCCAAGCGTTTGGCCGTTGCGATGCCAAACGCTTGGCTTGCATCCGAAATCAGTGCTACGCGCCGATTGGTCATCGGCCATTCCTCCTTGGCAGGGCAGGTCACTAGCTCCAAAGCCTATCGTGCGACCATTCGTCATTCCACGTATCGGTCGGTTCCCATAGACCAGGGATGTCGGGATGCAGGTGAGCGCGGATCACGTCGTCATTAAGCGCTTCAATGCCAAGTCCGGGTTTGTCGGGGACGCGGATAAAGCCGTGATCGACAATTGGCTTGGGCAACCCGTCGACGAGATCGTCCCACCAGGGAACGTCGACCGAGTGGTATTCGAGCGCAATAAAGTTGTTGGTCGCGGCGACGCTGTGTACCGCCGCCATGCAGGCGATAGGGCTTTCTGCCATATGCACGGCCATGGAGACGCCATATTCCTCCGCCATGTCGCCGATTTTCTTGTTTTCGAGAATGCCGCCAGATGTCAGGACGTCGGGGTGAATGACGGATACACCCCCGGATTCCAACAGTGGCCGGAAGTTTTCTTTAAGATAGATGTCCTCGCCTGTGCAGATGGGAATGGTGCTAGCTCGCGACAGCTTGACGTATTGATCTGTCAGTTGCCAGGGGACCATGTCTTCCAGCCAGGCCAGGTTATATTTCTCAAGGCGACGCGCCAGCTTAATGCAGTCGTCGACACCGATATGGCCGAAGTGGTCGATTGCAAGTGGCACTTCGTAGCCGATCACGGCGCGAACGTCGGCAACATATTGCTCAAGAATGTCGAGGCCTTTTTCCGTGACGTGGATGTGGGTGAAGGGATGAGCTATATTCATCAGGTCGTATGCGCGGTTGCGACGTTGACGCCGTTCCCAATCGTCCATAGGCACATGCGTGGGACGAGTGAGGCGTTTCATCTCATCAAGGAATCCAAGGGGGGCGCTTAGGGTACCTGGTTCATCGAGTAGAAGGCCAATACCAAGATCCATTTTCAGAAAGGTGAATCCTTTTTCCATGCGTTTTAACAAGGCGTTGCCCATCGCCGTTCCATCGTGCTTGCCGTGCACGTCGGTATCGCAATACATGCGGATGCTATCGCGGAATTTCCCACCGAGCATCTGATATACCGGAACGCCGTATGCCTTTCCGGCGAGGTCCCAGAGTGCAATCTCCACTCCGCACACGCCGCCGCCTTGTCTGGCGTGCCCGCCAAATTGCTTAATGCGGCGGAACAACTTATCGATGTTGCACGGATTCTCGCCCAGCAATCGGCTTTTCAACATGAGCGCATAGGTTTTACTCGCTCCATCCCGAACCTCGCCGTACCCGACAAGCCCTTGGTTCGTGTAAATCTTCATGAGGCTGCAGTGCATCGGTGCACCGGCGATGTCGGCGAATCGTATGTCGGTAATTTTCAATTCTGACGGGCTTGAGTGCGTGTTGACATGCGCGAGCGTCTCTTCGTAGGTCTCAGCTGTCGCCATGATGATCCCTATACGCCAGGGGCATCCCTGGTCGCACAGGATTCCTCCTTCCTGCGGTCGGCATAAGAAGCGCAACCGGTTTCGTCTGTCCATTCAAATTGTTTCGTTTTCCTTGTTCAGATCCCTGCAAACGGTTTCAAAAACATATACGCAAACGGCCACCGTTCCATGTCCAAAGGTGGCCGTCACCTTTTGCCCGATGGTTCTACAGAGGAACCTTTTGGCCTGTGCGAGCGCTCTCAATGGCGCCAAACACCATATTCAAACTGTGGATGTTATCCGTAGCATCCGTTTCAGCAAGCCGCTGCTCGGCAAGTGCTTGAAACATCTCATCCAAACAACCGGCATGGCCTTCACGCCCTTGCCATGTGACCGGAATTTCTAGCTCTGTACACGGGCGGATGAATCCTTCAGCCGCTTCATCGACAACCTGCGCGCGCAAAGTGTTGTTCCCATCCCACAAGGCGGTGCCGCGACTTCCAACGATCCGCCACGTCGCTTCCCACGACGTATTCCATCCTTCTGCACACCAACTGCCCCTGTAGTTAAAAATTGAGCCATTGCTCATTTCAAAGATACAGATGGCATTTGCCGCACCTTGGTACCATGAGCCTTTTGGATTGAATGCGTGACAATACACGGAAACTGGTTTGGCACCAAGCAAAAAGCGAGCCTGGTCGAATGTGTGGATGGCCATGTCGAGTAACAGTGGGTGCTCCATCGCGTCCCGAAAGCCACCGAAATGGGCACCGATGAAGAAGTCGGCATACACCCCTGTGATATCTCCGATGATACCGTCTTCCAAGGCCGTTTTCAGCGAGCGGAGTTGGCGGTGATACCGCCGGTTTTGCATGACGGCATATCGCCGTCCGCTGTCGTGAACGGCGGTCAGAATGGCACGGCTGTCTTCAGGTGTTGCCCCCATTGGTTTTTCACCCAAGACATCGCACCCGGCGCGCAAGGCGGTGGTCACGATAGCCCGGTGGCTTTCTGGAATCGTGACGTCAATTACGAGGTTTGCGGCAACAGCGGACAAAGCGTCCTCAATCCGCTCGAACACGGGCACGTGAAGGCCGTGACGAGCCGCCATGGCCTCAGCGCTTTCACGCCGGATATCGACTAGGGCGACAATTTGCACGTACGGTCTCTGCAACAAATCGTCCACCCACGTGTTGGCCATGCCGCCACAACCCGCGACGATGACACGGTAGTTTGTTTCCATGAGAATCACCTCAGTCTAGGCTTTTGTAGACGGCGCCATGTTGTGACTCAGCGCGTCGGGAGGAACCGGACGTGAAAACAGAAAGCCTTGAGCCTCATCACAGCCGAGCGACTGGATGACGGCGAGTTGTTCTTGCGTCTCCACGCCTTCGGCGAGGCAGCGCATACCCAAGTTGTGCGCAATGTCGATGATGCTGCGCACAAGTGCGCGCGCCTTCTCCTGCGTAGAAACATGTTGTGTGAACGAGCGGTCAATTTTGACGAGATTCAGGGGAAGTCTCGTCAATCGGCTCAACGAGCTGTAGCCTGTGCCAAAGTCGTCCAGCGAGACCTCAATACCAAGCGCACGGCAACCGCTGAGGAAGTGGTTGGCAATCTCAGCATCCATCATCGCGCTTTCCGTAATTTCGACTTCCAGATATTCTGGCGGCAGGTCTGTCTCCTCGAGAATGCCACTGATGATGCCGAGAAAACGCTCGTTCATGACCTGATGCGGCGAGAGATTGACAGCGACCTTTCGCGGTGTACCTGCTTCCAACCACCGTTTCGCCTGGCGTGCGGCGGTGCGCAGGCACCACTCGCCGATGGGGACAATCAGGCCCGTTTCCTCCGCGATTGGGATGAATTCGGCGGGAGATACTTGTTCGCCAGACCGCCGCGTCCAACGAATCAAGGCTTCGACACCGACCGTTTCCCCTGAGGCGACGTTCACTTTTGGCTGGTAGACCAATTGAAACAAGCCATTTTCCGCCGCTTCACGCAGTTCCTGTTCAAGCTCCAGGCGCGCCATGGCCGTCGCGGCGGTAACCTCTTCAAATACGTGATAGGTGCTGCGCCCCGATGATTTGGCTGTATACATCGCCAAATCCGCATGGCGCAATAGCATGTCCCGCGTGCAACCGTGCCGCGGATAGCTGGCGATGCCCAGGCTTGCAGTCACATAAATGGATCTGTCCTCAATCAAAAGAGGGCGGTGTAATCGTTCCATCAACGTGTCTGCAATAGCAATGGCCGCCTGCAGTGGTTGATTGAATAAGGTGATGGTAAATTCATCGCCCCCCATGCGGGCCACAAAGCCGGGATTGCCAACGACATCCTGAATCAGCCACGCGACACGTTGTAAGAGTTTATCGCCAAACTCGTGCCCGAGTGTGTCGTTGACCGATTTAAACCGGTCGAGGTCGACGAATAGAATGTGCATCTCTGCGCTCGTGTCGGCTTGCGCAATAAATTGATCCACCTCAGATTCAAACAGCCGGCGGTTGGGCAGTTGCGTGAGCGCGTCGTGAAACGCCATATGGTTAATTTGGTCCGCAGCGGCACGTTCGCGGGTAATGTCGCGGGCGATGATAAAGACGCCAGTCACTTCGCCATCGACGAGAATGGGAATTTGAATGGCGCTGACGATGACCGTCTGTTCGTTCGGGCCATGCAAGGCGAATTCCGAGTGCGTCGTTTCGCCCTTGATGGCGCGATCGTAATCGCCAACGACTTCTGCGCGATCGCCCTCCTCGATCATCGACAACATCGTCGGTGCATCCAGACTGGCTGCCAGTTCGCCAATTAGGCGTCGCGCCTGTGCGTTCATGTCCAGGCAGTTGCCGTGCGTGTCAAACGTAAAGATGGCATCCGAGTGGTACGTGTACAGCGAGCGGAAGCGCTCGTCGGCAGACTGGATGAGAAGCCGGTCTGCTTGCAGGCGGCGATCCAGAATACTTGTTGCAATGGCCAGCAAGAGAACCATGACGCCCAAAATGGCGACGACGATGGCGAGCGCACCATGGGCGGGTATATCCATCTGCGCACTGTCCTTGGCGACGCGGAAAACAGTCGCCCACATGCCCGTGTAGTGCATGCCTGCGACGGCGACGCCCATGACAAGCGCACAAGCAATTTTGATACCATAGGCGCGCCAGCCGTTTGCACGTGCGAATGCGAAGGCAAGCGTCAGCGCGACAAATGAGGCGCCAACGGCAATGACGCAGGACAGCGCGAACAATAGCGGCCGGTAGGAGAACGATCCGGCCAGCCGCATCGCGGCCATGCCCGTATAGTGCATGCCAACGATGCCCGCGCCCATAAATATCGCACCGATGCCGAATTTGAAACGCAATCGATGCAAGCGGGCGACCACAAACAGCGCAATAATGGGGCCAAGCATTGCGAATACGAGCGACAGTGCAACGATGCCCCAATTGTATGTCATGGCGACAGGCAACATGAGTGCGAGCATGGCGATAAAGTGCATCGACCAGATGCCAATGCCCATCACTGCGCCGCCGGAAACCATCCACCATGTCTGTGTTGAGCCGCGCGTTTCGACGACGCGCCGCCCCAGATCCAAGGCCGCGTACGATGCCAGCGACGCGACGATATAGGAGAGTATCACAAGTCCCAGATGGTAGTGTTGAGACGCGATGTGCACGTCAGACAATCATCCCTTCAGAGCGCAAACCGCTGCGTGTTCCAGGTTCTACTGATGCCTTAGGCGCGGTCAGCAAACAGTGGAGCGCAATAAAATTGTTAGGTACTCAATTCGTGACATAGACATGGAATACCTCTGGAAATGTGGCGGATTTCATGATTGATATTTAGCTAACAAGCTATATACTGTTGGCAAGAGATCGTGGGGGTGGTACAGGTGGCTGGTGAGCGGAAATCTGCAATCAGTTGGTGGGGGTGGGCTGCCTGGGGAGCGGTTTGTGTCGCAAGCGGGATCTTATATCCTCACCTGTCTGCCGTTGTCGCAACGCACTTCGATGCTTCTGGCAAGCCAAACGGTTACATGAGCCGCTTCGGAGCGACCATCGTGATGCCCATCATCATGCTTGCGCTCATAGGCCTTTGGCACGTGTTCTGGCGGATCGATCCGAAGCGTGCACAATATGCGGGGTTTTGGCCGACGTACCGGTTCTTCGGTGGCATTGTCGTCGTCTTCATGGGCTGTATTCAACTATGGTTACTCTTGCATGCGATAGGCGTACCGGGGGCGTCGCAACGCGTGCCGCTCAGTCTCATCGGCTTGTTTGTGGCCATACTGGCCAATTATTTGCCGCGCGTGTCACCGAATTGGCTAGTTGGCATCCGCACGCCGTGGACGTTGGCCAGTGAGGAAACGTGGCGGCGCACGCACCGCACCGCCGGTGCTCTTGGTGTCGCAGCCGGCCTTTTGTGCGTCGTCTGCGCATGGGTCATCCCAATACACTTTGCCATTTTGGGTATCCTCGTTCTCATATTGGTCTGGGCAGCCCTGTCCACTATCTTATCTTACGTGTACTTTCGACGCGGCTAAAGGTTTTTAGCCTGCGGCGTTAGCTCATCGTGCTGTCCGCAGGCGCCCACGTAAACGAGACGTTGCGCTGTCCGCGAAATGGCGACTGGTTGCCGCCAATGAGGGTCCACGAGTCGTTTGCGTTTTCCTGCCAAAGCCCGCCGAGATCGCCACCGTCGCATACCAGCGTGCCTTGCGGCGACCAGGCAAAGTAGGGAGGCAGTGCGTCGGGATCCGATGCTTTTGTCTTGTTCCAGATACACACCCAGCGCCCACCTTGCAACTGGAACAATTGACAGGCTGTTCCGTCGCTGACCGTCAGCACACCTTGCGGCGACCAGCCAAATTCGCGGATTTTATCATGCCCGACGGCTTGTCCGAGGCCGTTGACTTCGTGCCAATGTCCTCCGCTCAGTTCCCAAAGCCCGGTCGATCCGGATGTATGACCAGCAACATACAGATTCCCTTCTGGTGACCAGCCAATCTGCTGCACATCCGAAATGGGTGTCGGCACACCCCCGGCAGGTGTCCATTTTCCGTTCTCGTATGCAAACGCGCCATGCCCGCTCGAACCGACAGTCAACTGGCCGGAAGGAGACCATTGTATCGTCAACGTGTCGCCCGCAAACGGCGCGTTCTCGCCGCCGAGTGCAATCCACTTCTGACCTATCTGCTGCCAGATGGTCGTTGCGCCATTGTCAGGAATGGAGACGACTGTGAGGGTACCTTTGGGCGACCAGAGAATGGACGTGATGTACCCCATTTGTGCCGTTCCGGGAACTTGTGTCCAGCCTTTATTTGTTCTTTTCCATAGCCCAGCCAATTGGCCATCGTCTGTTGCGGCGTATAGCGAGCCATCCGGCGCAAAGGCATGAACTTGCACGTTCGCATCGCCCTGTATCACGACAGGTCGCCAACCGCGTTGATAAAGCCACAGAGCACTTCCACTGCTGCCACCCGTCAACGTGTCACCATTGCCGGGTGTCGTGGCAGCGACCTCGCCGGTTGCAGACACGTCGACCGTCTGAAATGTCGAGGGCGCGTTGACGACGGAAGCAGCCGGCAGGTAAATCCATTTGTTGTGAACAAATTCGGCGACGACTGTCGATCCGCCCGCCACCAGAGCTCCCGGTTGCACGCGTGCCGGTAGCGCATTTTCTGTTTCCGATGGCTGCGGCTGATCCGTCGTATCGCATCCTGCCACCATGATCATCATGGCACAAAGAGCGGCGCCGAGCCGCATCGCTGGTTTGGTTCCGCGCATGGAATCACCTCGAGCCTGATATTACGTGTTCAGACATCAAATCACAAACAAAATGGTGTGAGTGTCATGAAACAGCCAAATGTGTTGGCGCAGTTTGTTATACTGAAAGCGTTTTGACATCGACGGCCGCAATTGATCTGATCGCTGTGACGCAAATAGATCTTTCGTGACGAGTTTCGACAAGTGGGGTGGGACAGATGACACAACAAAAGTTGCGCTGGGGCGTGCTTGGATGTGCTGATATTGCAATTCGCAAGGTGATCCCCGGTATGCAAAAGTCGCAAAAAAACAGCGTGATCGCGCTGGCCAGCCGCAGTCAGGAAAAGGCTGCTGCGACGGCGGCTCGCTTGGGAATTGCGCGCGCTTATGGCAGCTACGAAGAGTTGCTGAGGGATCCGGACGTGGACGCGGTGTATATCCCGCTTCCGAACCATTTGCATAAAGAGTGGACCATTCGCGCCGCACAGGCAGGGAAACACGTCCTTTGCGAGAAGCCCATCGCGCTATCGGCGGCAGAGGCTCGGGAGATGGTCGAGGCTTGTGCGAATAGAGGCGTCTTGCTCGCTGAGGCATTTATGTATCGGCATCATCCGCGCTACGAACGCATTGTGCAGCTCGTGAGGAACGGTGAGATAGGAGCTATCCGCGGCATTCACGCGACATTTACGTTCAACAATGCGGCCGATCTCGGCAACGTGCGGTACCGCCGCGATTGGGGCGGTGGATCGCTCTATGACGTCGGCTGTTACCCAATCAGTGCAGCTCGGCTCATCCTCGGTGACGAACCGGTGGCGGCGACGGCCGTGGGATTCACATCGTCGCAACACGACGATGTAGACATGATGGTGTCGGGACTCGTCGAATTTCCGAAGCGTATCGGTCTGACGTTTGATTGTGCGATGTGGGCTGCTCCCCGTAACACGCTCGAAATTTTGGGCAGCGATGGGCGGATCGAAGTGGTGAATGCGTTTGTCGGGGAAGATATGTCAATTCAGGTGATCACGCCGCGTGGCGAGCGCGTGGAGGCGTTTCCGAGTTTTGACCCGTACACTTTGCAGGCGGACGACTTCGCCGAAGCCGTGCTCACGGGTGCACCGCTTCGCTTTCAACCTGTGGACGCCATCGCCAATATGCGCGTCATCGACGCGTGCTTGCAGTCGATGGCGTCTTGTCAGCGGATTGAGATCGCGAAGTAATTCAGTTGCCCATCTCCCAAAGTCGGTCAGGCCGCAGGTGTTCGGCGAGCAGTTTACTTTGTTCGCGGTGGCGCTTGCGGGCCTCGGCGCGCGCGGGGGCTGTTTCGTGCAGCTTTTTTTCTTCAGGGGACTCGGGAATCACTTTGGGTACGGGGACGGGACGGCCATCCGGGCCGAGTGCGACAAACGTCAAAAATGCGGTTGCTGCAATCATCCGCTCCCCGGTGCGCAGATGCTCGGCGACGACTTTGACGAACACCTCCATCGAGCTGCGCCCAGTCGACGTCACATACGACGTTAAGCAGACCGAGTGACCTTCGCGGATGGGAAGTAGGAAGTCGACGCTGTCGGTGGAGGCCGTGACGCATTCGGCGCGCGCGTGCCGCTCAGCCGAGATCGAAGCCACATCGTCAATATAGGCCATCAATTTGCCGCCAAACATCGTGTTATGGTCGTTCAAATCAGAGGGGAAGACCCGTAGAATCTTCGTGGCGCGCGATTCTTTGCAAAACTTTTCTTCGCGATTGGGTTCCATCTGAACCTCACCTTTCTTTAGGCTTGCTTGACCCCATTTAGGAACCATTTCATTTCCGAAAAAATTGTATCGCAGCGGGCGTGAACCAGCCAAACAGGTAAAACGGATTCAAGACCTGTCAATTTCGACAAACACACAATTTCGTCATGTTTTAACCAGATCTGCAATCGTCAAAGGCCCCCCTGGGTGCTACCATGCGTGTAGCTTAATCCGGGAGGGCTTCTGGTTGAGGTTTCGCTTGCGGTTTGTTCCGCTCAGTTCCCGCTTGCTGCCTGGCTATGGCACACTCGTTCTCGCCATCACGCTCGTCGGCATTGGGGTTTCCATCACGAGACCCTATTTGTCGTTGTTCGGCACGGACGTCGTCCATATGTCAGCGGCGGAACTCGGGCTATTCATGTGTGTCAACGGCATTGGTGGCATTTTGGCGAGTACCTGGCTTGGCAGGCTATCCGACTTGCGTGTGGCGAAAAAATACATCATGCTCGTCGCGGCAGCCTGTTCTGCCTTGGGCTATGGTAGTTTTCTCGTCATACACAGCTATTTGCCATTACTCATCGTCTCGACGGTGCTGCTCGGCCTTGGTGCCTCCGCGTTTCCCCAGTTATTCGCTTACGCGCGCGAGACGGCCAGTCGGGTGCCGGACGTCGATGCGACGTTTGCCACGTCATCACTCAGGTCGTTTTTTTCGTTGGCCTGGGTCATCGGGCCGTTATTGGGTTCCTATTTGTTGCAGGCCTATCACTTTTCTGGACTCTTTGCCGCGACAGCTTTGTTGTTTGTCGCCGTGCTCGCCATCGTCTTCTGGCGGATAGAACGGCGGCCACCTGCAGGCATTCTGGGTTCACAGCCAGTAAAGTCGTTTGCCGTGTTGCGAGATCGCCATATCGTCACCGCCTGTGTGTCGTACGTCGCCGTATATACTGCGTCCTCGATGAATGGACTGTATATGCCGCTCTTCGTGACGAAGGCGTTACACGGCTCAGACAGAATGGTTGGTTCGGTGGTCGCGCTGAGTGCGGGCCTCGAAATTCCCATTATTCTTGGGCTTGGTGCGCTAAGTGCGCGGCTTGGCAAGCGGCCGTTGTTGCTCTTCGGCTCCTTTTGCGGCGCCTTGTATTACGTCGGAGCCTGGTTTGCACAAAGGCCGTGGGAAATGCTCGCGTTGCAACTTTTTTGTGCGACGTTTATCGCCATCAGTGTGAGTATTGGCATGAGCTATATGCAGGATTTCATGCCTGATGCTCCCGGGTCTGCGACGGCGCTGTACAGCAATACGAACAACCTTGGACAGATGCTCGGCAGCTTGCTGGGTGGCGCCATCGCACAATGGGCCGGGTATCGCGAGGTGTATCTCGTGTGTGCCGCTCTGGCTGTCGTCAGTTGGCTTTTCTTGCTACGTGGCAAACGGTTCAAGGCGCAAGAGCAAAAGGCTCTACGTGCCGCCTTGACATCGCAGGATATCGAGACGACCCAAACACGGCGAGCGGCAAACGGAGATTAGTTGGCCGGGGTCATCACTGATACCGATGGCCGGGCATCGTCATGCCAGGTTGTTGCGCTTGTGGTTGCGATCCGCTCGTATACTGGGCGGCCGGCTGATGGTACGGCACCTCTTGGTAGGTTTGCGCCAGGTTTTGTACAGCTTGGGCAGGTGCCTGTTGCGCCGCATACCAGCCTTTGCGGACTGCGTATTGCCACACTTCAAACGCTTGGTGCGAGCACATCCGGAAGGCGTCCTCTAAAAATGTGCGCATCTGTACGGTGGACGTCTCGAATGCAGCCCAAGCGTATTCGCGGCCGGCCCGCTTGAGTGTCAGCAAATACGACGTCGTAATGGCGCGATCGTCCAGTTGTTGCAACTTGATTTGCGGTTGCACGGGCTGCACGGACATAGGGTGCATCGGCATGGGTTGCATAGACGGCAACGGGGGAACGTCGAGCGTATCGGTCGAACCCTGTTGCTGTTTGGCAAATTCCACTTTCATGTTGTAATCCTGCACGTGCACCGCGTAGTGCCGGGCAATCATGTCGCGCAGCTCTTGATCCTGAGCTTGGTTTAAAAAGAGCGCCATCGATTGAATCGAGTTGGTGCAGCTTAGCAAAAGCTCGTTGAGTTCGGCCATCTCGTGCGTCAACATCTGCATCGTATCATCCTCCAAAAGAGATCACTTGTTTCCTCGTCGATTAACATGTGGATCCTTTTGTGGGTTATACACGAAAAATCCGGATGGAAAGCAAACGTGTGCAGGCGATGGCGCAGGTGAAGATGCTTATGAAGAAAAACAAAAAACCGCCTCCCAATGCTTCGCACATTGAGAAACGGCTTCCTATGTACCCCGTTCTGCCGTGGGACAATCGGTTTTGAACCTGCTCTCACAGGTGGGTATCCTATCGCTTGATTCAACCTTCCACTCACGGAGGCATGGCATCTTCAAGCTGGAGTCGGATTCCCATATTACTCGCCATAGATTAAAACCAAAAAATGTCCCACCAACATCACAGGAGTTTGTGTTCGTCAGTGTAACACGTTTCGCAAGGGATCGCCAGCGAAACGGTGTGTAAATTGTTGGGTATTTAAAGGTGGCGGTTTACGTACGGTCTGGCGTACCCTGCCCGAGAGTTACGGCATGCCTTTTACACGTATGGGCCGTCGAGAAGCACCACTTTGCATCATCTTCGTTCGCCCATGCCCATCGGCGCCGACTTTTATCGCCCACATGCTGTACAATGCGGCCAACAGACACAGGCTTGCCATGAGCCCAAACACCCAGACTTGCCCAAGGGCGGATAACAGCGACACGGTGAAGGGGCCGGCGGCCACGCCTAAAAAGCGAGTGCTGGTATACACCGATGTGATGGAACCACGTTGTTCTTTGTCAATGCTTTCTGTAATAAGCGCGTCGACGGCTGGCAGAACCGCACCAATGCCAATACCGATAACACAAACGGACATGGCGAGCGAAAATGCGCCAGGTACCATCGCACCGCTGACCGAGCCGCCGCATGCGACGAACCCGCCGCCGACTGTAGCGTACTTCATGCGACGTGCGCGATCGCTGATGATATGCCCGACCAGATAGGAGGTCAAGCACAAACAGCAAAGTGGAACCGCGAGAACCAATCCCTTTAAGATGCCATCTAAGTTCCAAGTCGACTCCAGCCTGTCTGACAAATAGACAAGTGTGCCAAACAAAACGAACATGGCCGAGGCACCCATGACAAACACAGCCGATAACCAGCGCAGATGCTTGCGCAAGAGGGACAGTAACACGGCTACGCGGACTGGATGCGGGGGTTTCTCAGCATCGTGTTTAGGCACGCGGACACATAATGCAACCATGCTGCCGGAGATGAGACACAGCACAGGAATGGCGTAAAACGGCAACGAAAACACCCACATAGCCAGTGCCGCGCCAAGGATGGGGCTTAGCACTTTGCCCAACGTGTTGGACGTCTCGATGGTACCTAATGCCTTGCTCACATCTTCGTCGCGCTTTAACATATCCCCGACAAGTGGCATCGCGATGGGCATGGCTCCGGCCGATCCGGCGCCCTGGATGAAGCGTCCTGCGAGTATCCAGCCATAACTGTGCAAGAGACTGGCTCCCATGCCTGCAATCAATCCGCCCGCGGCCGTGACCCCAAGTGCAGGCAGAATGACGCGTTTGCGGCCCACCCGATCCGAGATGAATCCTGCCACAGGAATGAGGACGATCGCGATGATCGAGTACGCCGTGATGACGAGGCTACTTTGGACCGCATTAATGTGGAGCTGACGTTGAAGGATGGGGAGTACGGGGATCATCATGGCATTGCCCAGGGTTATGATGAGTGGAATCGTTGCGATGCTCACGATGCCCCACCGTTTACTTACCTGCATGGCAAATCCCCTCCCAGGCCATGCACACCGAGCGTAAGGTGCGTCGTTCAACCATGAGGGCGTTTAAAGAGAAGCGCCGACATGGCAATAATACCCACGACGTCAAAGTATGCGAGTGAGTGATCGACGACGGAATAGGGACTGGTCGCCCAGGTGACGTTTGTCCAAAACGCTGGACTTAAAATGAGATCCATCGCACACATGACGAGGATTCCCGCGCCGACGCCGCGAAAGCCTCCGAATAAGGCGATGGCACCAAGCACGACGGCCGCTGGTTCAAGTCGCAATACGCCAAACGTGGGAGCGATGGCGCACAAAATAGCGATGGAAAGTGCGATGAGCCCACATATCCGAGCGTATTTAGGTACCGAAGCAGCGGACTGTAGCCATTTCTCCATATCGATTCCCCCAAGGTGGATGATCTTCGGGTCCAAAGCGGATTCAGCAAAAGTATCCGTTTCATCTGCGACGGATGCCTTACAATCTGGTGTGCCACTGGCGAAGGCGCGCTATACCCGTTCCACCTATACTTCACACACGTTTCCACATTTTCATGGAAGATTGGTACAATTACCTGCGGAAGTGATGCCATGATAGGAGTCAAACGCGAATTGGCAGCTTATCAGCAGACGATGAAACCAGAGTCTCTTGCGATGGCCATCGTGGGCCCCGGCAGGGTGGGAACGGCTGTGGCCTGTGCTTGCCAAGAGATGGGTGCCGATATTCTCTGCGCTTTTCGCAAGGACGAGGGCAGTCGCCGCGCTTTCGCATTTCGCCAAAGGACCGGCGTGCCTGTGTTGGATTGGCGTGACGCCGCCCCGGTGGCTCGCGCTGCGGATGTGATTTGGATTACAGTTCCGGATCGCGAAATTGTGAGCGTTGCCGCACAACTGTGCGAGCTCGACGCGATCCGCCCCGGACAAATCGTCATCCATACATCGGGAGCGCTGGCGAGCACAGCCCTCGCCGCAGCTGCGGATTGCGGCGCTCGTGTGGGCAGTGTGCATCCACTGCAGACGTTTGCGGATCATGGAGATGGCGCCAAGGCATTGTCAGGTATCGCGATCGCCGTGGAGGGCCATCCCGACGTCGTGCAGGCAGCTTTTGCTTGGGCAAGGCGGTGGGGGAGCCAGCCTTTCGTGTTGGCTGCCGAGGACAAGGTCGCGTACCACGCCGCGGCGGCCCTCGCATCAAACGCCTTGGTGGCACTTTTGGCAACAGCTTCGCGGCTGGCCCCACTGCCAGACGGTGTGCGCAGCTTGTTGCCTTTGGTTCGTGGCACCATCGACAACGTGCAGCGGCTGGGCATTCCCGAGGCGCTCACTGGGCCCATCGAACGAGGCGACGTCGCAACTGTGGCGAAACACCTCGAGGTTCTCATGGGCCATCCTGAGGCGCGCGCCGTTTACCTCGCATTGGCGCGGGCAACGGTGCCTATCGCCGAGGCGAAGGGGAGCATCGGTGCGGCACAAGCTGACGAATTTATGCAATGGCTTGGATCTAAAACAGGGGGAGACTAAATTGGCAAAGAACGTAACCGTGCGAACACTCGCCAAGATGAAGCAAGCTGGCGAAAAGATTGCCATGATGACGGCGTACGACTATCCCACGGCGCACCTGTTGTCGGAAGCAGGCGTGCATATATTGTTGATTGGCGACTCGCTTGGCATGGTTGTGCAAGGGCAGACGACGACTGTCCCTGTGACGTTGGATCAGATGATTTACCATGCGAGTATGGTGTCGCGCGGCGCGACAAACGGTGCGATGGTGGTTGCCGATCTGCCGTTCTTAACCTATCAGGTGTCACCCGAAGACGCCATGCGCAGTGCAGCCCGCATAATGCAAGAAGGTGGCGTGCATGGCTTGAAGTTGGAAGGCGGCAGGGAACTGGCGCCGACGATTGCCAGACTTGTACGGGCGGGCATTCCTGTGATGGGGCATATCGGCCTCACGCCGCAGTCTGTACACGCGTTTGGCGGGTTTGCCGTGCAAGGAAAGACGGCCGATGCAGCCATGCGCATGATTGAGGATGCAAAGGCGCTTGCGGAAGCAGGGGCGTTTGCCATCGTCCTTGAGGCTGTACCTGCGGAAGTGGCCGCTGCGGTGACCGAGCAGCTCGCGATTCCCACCATCGGGATCGGCGCTGGGCCTCAGTGCGACGGTCAGGTGCTCGTCTTCCACGATTTCATCGGATACACGTCAGGGTACATCCCCAAGCACAACAAGCGGTACGCTTCCATTGCCGAGACCATCGTAACGGCTGCACGGCAGTATGTCGATGAGGTAAAAAGCGGTGCCTTCCCAGGTGAAGAGCAGACGGTTCATCTACAGGCCAGCGAACAAGAGGCGTTTCTCGATTTGTTGCAAAGAAAGGGTGAGCGTCGTGGCTAAGTCGTTTAGGCAAAGTGAAACCATTCTCGACTTGCGCCAAGCGGTCGCAGCGGCAAGAGCGAATGGCCAGCGGATCGCGCTCGTGCCGACGATGGGGTATCTGCACGAGGGCCATCTCGCGTTGGTCGAAGCCGCAAGCCTCGAGGCGGATTTTGTCGTCGTCAGCATCTTCGTCAATCCGCTGCAGTTTGGTGCCAATGAAGATTTGAGTAGCTATCCGCGCGATCTCGCCCGCGATCTGCGCTTACTCGCCGCGACCGGTCAGTGCGATGTTGCGTTCACGCCGGCGGTTGCTGAGATGTACCCGCGGCCGATGGCGACGACCGTCCAGCTCCCAGATATGGCTGCAAAGCTATGTGGGAAAACGCGTCCCGGCCATTTCGCTGGCGTTGCGACTGTCGTCTCGAAGCTATTTCACATCGTGGCACCGGATGTGGCGTGTTTTGGCCAAAAAGACGGCCAGCAACTCGCCATTATCCGTCGCATGGTCGCCGATTTGAACATGCCCATCGAGATTGTCTCCGTGCCGACGGTACGCGAGCCCGACGGGCTGGCGAAAAGTTCGCGCAATATCTACCTTTCTCCCGAGGAGCGCGATCACGCGACTATACTCTACCGCACTCTCAGCTGGGCGCGCGAGCAAATCGCGAATGGCAATCGCGATGGCAAGGCGATTGCATCCGGCATGCGTGAGCGCATTGCGGCAGATCCCATCGCTCGTCTTGATTATGCCGAGGTCGTGTCGCTTGCCGATTTGGAGTCGATCGACGTGATCGAAGGCGATGTTATGCTCGCGGTGGCGGCGTATTTCGGCAAGGCGCGACTGATCGACAATCTACAGTTAAACGTTTGACGATGCTGTAAAAACCACTTGAAAATGTATAGGGAGTCCGGTATGGTGAGGCGGCGAGTTGTTTACGAATGAATTGAGGAGGGAAATCTCGAGTGCGACACACAAACCGCCAAATGGTGACGGTTGCGATGTTGGTCGCCGTGTTCCTCGTCGCTATCGACGTCACGGTCGTCAGTACGGCGATGCCACACATCGTGCGCGAATTGCACGGTCTTAGCCTTTATAGTTGGGTGTTTGCCATTTATACCTTGACAACCAGTGTGACGACGCCCATTTACGGAAAGTTGGCCGATCTCTTTGGCCGGAAAGTCATATTTAGCATTGGTGTTATTTTATTCGTTCTCGGTTCTGCGCTTTCCGGTGCTTCACAGAACATGACGGAATTGGTCTGGTTTCGCGCGTTCCAAGGGATTGGTGCCGGCGCCGTGATGCCCATCACGTTCACCATCATCGGCGACCTCTTTCCTGGCGAACAGCGCGCGCGTATGCAAGGGTTATTCAGCTCCGTATGGGGTGTGGCTGGGCTGCTCGGACCTCTTGTCGGTGGGTTGTTTGTCGATCACGTCAGCTGGCGCTGGATCTTCTATATCAACGTGCCGGTAGGTGCTGTGTCGTTTGTCCTAGTTCTCTTGTTCTTGCATGAAAAGTTTGAACGGCACGCCAAATCTATCGATTATCTTGGGGCGGCCGTCTTCACCGTCGGCGTATCTGCTTTACTGTACGCGCTGTTGAATGGTGGCGGTCAATACGCGTGGGATAGCGGTACCATCATCGGTCTGTTTGTCGCGGCTGCAGTTTTTCTTGCAGGTTTCGTCTGGATCGAGCGAGTGGCAAAAGAGCCGATGTTGCCACTGAGCCTATTTTCGAACCCGGTCATCGCCGTATCAAACATCATCGGCTTTCTTTCGAGTTTCGTGTTGATTGGCGCCAACGTCTATCTGCCCATGTGGATCCAAACCATACTTGGCCACAGTGCAACCAGCTCGGGTCTCACCCTGATGCCAATGTCGATTGCCTGGCCGCTTGGCTCGACGTTCGCCGGTCGTTTCATGTATCGGGTGGGAGCAAAGCGGACCACGGTCATTGGCGCCATTTTAGTAGCCTGTGCAACGCTCTGGTTGTTGGCCGTCGCGTTACACTCGCCCTATTGGTTCTTTGTCGGCATCATGGTGGTCATGGGCCTTGGTATGGGCTACGTGACGACTCCGACGACGGTCATGATTCAATCGGCGGTGCCGTGGCAAATGCGTGGTGCGGCGACTGGTTCGAACCAGTTCTCGCGATCTCTCGGGCAAACCATCGGGGTCACGGTCTTTGGGGCACTCTTTAACGCAGGAGTTCAAGATTACGCCGCGCGACATGCAAATGGGTTAGCAGGGCTCAGTTCAAGCCGGCTCACGGGTATTCTGAACCAACTCAGCGGTGGGGGTTCGGCGACAGGCCTCTCGGCAGGCCTAAAGGCGTTTGTCGATCAAATGCTCGCTCACGCCTTACACCATATTTTCATCACGATGTTCGGCATCGGGTTGCTGACGCTTGTCGTCTCTTGGTTCCTCCCTTCGCACCAAAAGGTGATGGAACAGCAGAAGCAGGTCGCATAAGCCTGTGGTATGGATTGTCCATTCCCGGCTACACTACGTGTGACGATCACATTCGGTAGACGGGGGGATGCCTGTGAAGAGGCCGTATGTGCCAGAGGTGGAAGTTGACCATCGTTTGCACGACGATGGTGAAGGTCTGCGCGTGACGCGCGAGCAGATCCGAGATGTCTACTTTGCCGGCACCAGTGACGGCATCGTCTTTCTTGACGAGGGCCGCGTACGGAATTTGCAGGCGACAGCCGGCATCCCGGATGACGTCGAATGAGGATTGTCTGAACACAGGGCGGACTGGCCATCACGTGTGGCGAGCCGCCCTGTTTTGCGTCTTCTTGCCGCCGTTCGGCGTTTTGTCCATGTCAATCCGGGACAAGGCCGCATTGTATACGGTGTGTTCGCTTCCATGGGGCGGGCACAAATGGCAGGAAGGCAGGTGAAGGAACGTGAAAACGGCAACCGTGGTTTTGACCATTGACAACCGGACGAATCGGGTCCTGCGCTCCATCAGCAGTGCAGGGGCTCCGAAGTTCCGCCGTGGTGCGCTGGCGCGCACGGCCATCTATCGCCTCTTGCACAACGGCTACGTCGAGGCGTCGAGCTTTGAGGGCAAGTTCTACACTGTCCTTGGCTTCGTCGAAGAAACCGAAACAGGCATCGAGGAATAACCTGGAACAGGCGAGGAGGCCGACCTTTGGGGTCGGCCTCTTTGTCGTACGCATTTCCCTACATGTCGTTAAACCGCCAATCGTTTTTCAATCTAGGCAGGCTATACTGGTTAATGTTTATTCATGTGGGGGCGGGTGTTGTGGATGGCCAAGCAAATGAGCAAGCAGCTCATTGCCATGTGCACGGTAGCGCTCGGCGCAATGTATGCAGCGGGCTATGCCGTCACCGCACCATTTGCAGATCAACCGGTGGCCGGCGTGCCAAACGGATCGAATACAACGCAGCAACGCGCCGAGTCTGCTTTGACGGACAAGACAAACGATGCAACCACAAACGGCAGCGGCGGGACAAGCTCCGTGAAATCGGCCAAGTACATAGATGGTACGTATCAAGGCACGGGATCCGATCAAATAGGCACGGTCGACGTGGCGGTGACCATCCGGAACGGCAAGATTGTGCGGGTGGAGATCACTGAGTGCGACACGCATTATCCGCAAAGCGATATCGATCCCGTGCTGCCAAACGAAGTGATTGCGAAGCAGAGCGCCAATGTGGACTTCGTCTCTGGCGCTACGCTCAGTTCGTACGCGTTCGCGATGGCTGTCCAACAGGCCCTGAGTCAGGCCCAGAATCCAAACGACAAAGGGTGATGCAAATGGGGCGGCCGGCCTTAGTACAAAAGGAGTTCGTCGCGATGGACACGCGTGTTGCCATCACTGGGGTTTCGCGAGCGCATTCAGAAGACGCCATCAGACAGCGCATCGACAACGCAATCACGCTGTTTTATGACGTCGAAGCGAGTTGTTCGCGGTTTCGGCCTGACAGCGAGGTGAGGCGGTTGCTTCTGTGCGTCGGCGAACCTGTTGCGGTGTCGCCTTTGTTGTATCACCCGCTGCGGTTTGCGCTGACAATCGCCGATATCACCGCGGGTCGCTTCGATCCCGCCGTCGGCCGCCGCATGGAGCAGCTTGGTTTTGTGGTCGACTATCAGTCCGGTCGTTCTATCGCGAGCTCATCTGCGCCGGAAGACGCGTCGTACCGGGACATCGAATTGGACGACGAGCACCAGACGGTCACGTTGCATAGACCTGTTGTTATCGATCTCGGTGCTGTCGCCAAGGGGTTTGCCGTCGATCTTGCTGCCTTGCAACTGCAGGCACTCGACGGGTTTGTGATCGATGCAGGTGGCGACATTTACGCCGGCGGAGTTCGCCCGAGCGGCGAGCCGTGGCGGGTAGGGATCCGGCATCCGCGCATCCCTGACGCCATGGTGACGACATTAGCCATATCCAATCGCGCGGTCTGCACATCGGGCGATTACGAGCGAAGAAGTCCTGTTGTACCAGACGCATCGCACATTGTGTTGCCGAGGGGCGGGGGCAAGACGCCGATAAGTGCGACTGTGATCGCCCCCTATGCCATGATGGCGGATGCTTTATCGACCGCGGCGATGCTCCTGCAGCCCGACGAGGGACGAGCCCTACTTACCGATTGCGGTGCCGAAGGGTTGCTTATCATGCCAGACTTATCAACTTGTTGCACGGACAGGTGGGAGGTGTACATCCATGAGTGAAACGCGGACGGTACCGCTAGAGCGGCGGCGGCGCACAGGTCTTATGCGCTATTTGCGGACGCCAAAAGGGTTGGTACTCACGCTGTTGTGTCTGTTATTGTGCATAGGCGCCATCGACAGTGGAACGCTGCACGGTATTTTCAACGTCTGTGTCGCGGTCATCACTGCTGTTGTCTGCGATACCATCGCGCTTTGGTTGCAGCGCTACCCCATCCGCTTGTCTGACGGTGGGCTGGTGACGGCCCTGATCGTCGGGCTGGTGCTTGCCGCAGACACGCCGATTGCAGTTGTGATCGCGACGACGGCCATCGCCATCGCGTCCAAGCATGTGCTGAGAATTGGCCGCAAACCCATCTTCAACCCGGCGGCGGTCGGCCTGCTTGCCGCGATTGTGGGGTTTCACGCAAGCGAAAGTTGGTGGGGGGATTTGTCCGCGATGCCAGCGTGGAGCGCCGCGATCGTGCTTGTCGTTGGTTACGCCATCGTCCAACGCGTCAACAAGTTCCCGCAATTCTTCTCCTTTTTTGCAGTCTATTTAGCCTTTTTTGCGTTCGAAGGCGCTTTTCACGTCGCCTTGGCTGCGGATGCGTTTCGCAACCCTATCATCAACTCCGCTTTGTTCCTAGCGTGTTTTATGTTGACGGATCCGCCCACTTCACCGGCGCGCTATCGGCATCAGATTGGCTTTGGTGCCATCTCGGCCATCGTCAGCGGTCTCATCTATCTGACGTTTGGCGGCCTTTCGTATTTATTCATCGGCCTCCTCTCGGCAAATCTGTGGAAGCTTTGGATAACGCGTCAGAAAAGTGTGATAGGATAGGTAGGAACGGAGGCGAATATGGGATGCGCTTAGAAGCAAACAGCAAACTCGTGATGATTGGCGACTCCATCACTGACTGTGGCCGCCAGCAACCGATTGGCGAAGCGCCCCGCGGAGGGCTTGGTTTTGGCTATGTTGCGTTCGTCGACGGTATGCTACAGGCACTATATCCAGACCGGCCGATACGTGTCGTCAACGTCGGGACGAGTGGCAACACCGTGGTCGACTTGCAAGAGCGCTGGCAGCGCGACGTGATCGATCAACGCCCTGACTACGTGTCGGTGATGATAGGCGTCAACGATGTTTGGCGGCAGTTTGACGCGCGCCTATTGTACGAGAACCATGTCAGCCTGGATCGCTACCGAGAGACATTGCGTTCCCTTGTGGCGAAGACGCTCCCGCGCGTTAAGGAGATGTTCTTGTTAAGCCCATTTTTCCTCGAGCCCAACCGCAGCGATCCGATGCGTGCCATGGTGGACGCATATGCGGCTGCGATGAAAACGGTTGCTGATGAGACCGGCGCGACGTTCATCGACGTGCAGGCCGAATTCGATGAGCGCCTGCAACATCTGAACACATGGAGCTGGTCTGGCGATCGCGTCCATCCATACATCAATGGGCACATGGTCATTGCCAGGGCATTTTTGCGTGAAATTGGCGCGCAATGCTAGGCATCATGAATGGTTATCGGCGCCGGGAGATACGCACCCGGCGCCGATTGGCCAATTCACTTACCAGGCATAGGCTTCGGGCGCAGGCTTGCCCGGGCCAGGGAAGATTTCCTGTAGACGTTCCATCACGTCGTCGGTCAGCTTGACTTCGACGGCGCGCAGCGAGTCCTCAAGCTGCTCTATCGTCCGCGGTCCAATGATGGGAGCCGTGACGGCTGGATTGGCAAGAAGCCAGGCGAGCGCAATCACATCTTGAGGTTCACCGAGTTCGTCGGCCAATTTCTTGAACGCTTCCAATTGGGCTCGGTGTTTCTCGACTTCCGCATGTGCGCGCGCACTGCGCGATCCGGTCCGATTCAAAGCATTGCGCCCGAGCAAACCGCCGCCCAGCGGGCTCCAAGGAATGACGCCGATGCCGTGTGCCTGTGCACTCGGCAACACTTCAAGTTCCGGTTCACGACACAGCAAGTGGTATTTATGTTGTTCGGAGACGAGTCCGAGGAAGTTGCGCTGTTTTGCGGCAGCTTGGGCGACAGCCAAATGCCATCCGGCAAAGTTACTTGCACCTACATAACCAATTTTGCCTTGGTAAACGGCAACTTCGAAGGCACCCCAGAGTTCGTCCCAGGTGACACGCAAATCGACGTGGTGCATTTGATACAGCTCAATATGATCGGTCTGCAGGCGTCGCAAGGAGCCCTCGAGGTGTCGACGAATTTTGTAGGCCGAAAGGCCGCGTCCCTCATTCGGTCCATCGAGTGGATCTTCCATGATGTTGTAAACCTTGGTCGCGAGTACAACCCGTTCGCGGCGCCCACCTCCCTGCGCGAACCAACGGCCGATAATTTCCTCTGTCCGGCCACGGTGACCTTCGCCACCGTACACGTTCGCAGTATCGAAAAAGTTGATCCCAGCGTCGAGCGCTGCGTCCATAATGCGAAATGCGTCCTTTTCATCGGTTTCGGGTCCGAAGTTCATTGTGCCAAGGCACAGTCGGCTGACCATCAGCCCAGTTCGGCCAAGCTTGGTAAATTCCACACAAGACACCTCTTTCGCATCGTGATATCATGTCTATCAATAGCACGTTCGGGTAACGCTTTCAAATATGAATCGGCGAGAAAATTGGAAAGCGCGAAAATTTCTCATAAATAGCAGCTCATGAAAAGGGATTTGCTTGCGATTCACGAAGGTATACAATGTGACTAAGAGGTGCCGAAAGCGATTTCGGACGTTGCTTGAGCGCGCCAGAGGATCATGCTGGCAGGCATTTAGAAAGCTTGATTTGCGCAACGGGCCAAAGCACAGCTGGGGCTGGGTGATTGACACTACAGAGAAAAAGGAAGTTGTTGCAATGACCACTATCTATGATATTGCGAGGCGAGCTGGCGTATCGGCTACGACTGTCTCCAAGGTCTTAAATGGATATCCCGATGTCAGTGCCAAGACGCGCGAAAAAGTGCAACGCATCACCAATGAACTCGGTTACCAGCCGAGTGCGGCCGCACGCGGTCTGGTCACGCGCAGATCGATGTCCATCGGTGTTTTCTTTCAAGATGAATCGGGGATGGGTTTTCGCCATCCGTTCTTGCACGATATCATTGCCAGTTTTCAGGATGTCGTGGGTGCAAGCGGTTACGATGTGCTCTTTTTCTCGCCCACCAACGGATCGAAAACGCCACAAGGGTTTGAGGCCCGGGCGCGCCACCGCGATGTCGATGGGCTATTTTTGCTCGGCGTACCCCGTACATCGCCAGGGCTGACCTCGCTTTCCCGTAGCCGTATTCCCATCATCTCGGTCGATCTCGACCTTTTAGGCTCTCGTGCCAGCTATCTGGTGTCCGACAATATTGGCGGCGCCCGCGTGGCTGTAAGCCACCTCGCCGAACTGGGGCATCGTTATATCGGTTTCGTCGGCGACAGAACGGGGACAAAACCTGGACATGACAGGACACTGGGGTATCATCAAGCGATGCAGGAACTCGGTCTGCCATTTCGTGCAGAATGGGTCTTGGAGGGGGACTTTACCGAAGAATCGGGCTATGAAGCCATGCAGAGAATGCTCGCCTTGCCGGAAATGCCAACGGCGGTTTTTTTCGCTTCGGATATGATGGCCATTGGCGCAATGCGGGCTTTGCGCGAGGCGGGGTTGACGCCTGGGGACGACGTTTCGTTAGTTGGCTTTGACGATGTCCAGCTTGCCGCGTATGTCACACCGGCCTTGACCACCATTCGTCAGAATAAAGAGGAGATGGGCCGCATGGCAGGGCACGAGTTACTTGAGCTCATGCAGAACCCGAACAAACCTCCGGCTGTGTTGACGGTTCCTATCGAATTGGTGGTCCGTTCGAGTGTCAAAAGAATTGGTATTGGTTCAGCTCCGCAACTTTCAGCAAGCCTTCGCAGGGCGTAATCGCTTTCGAGTCATTCCCGTCTTTCTACTGATCTAATCATGTTTAGAGAGAGACGGGAATATCAAGATTCCGTTCAAAATCCCTATTTGCCATTTGAAAATTTTCTTTTGCCGGCATATTGAAAGCGCTTTATGACAAGTGCTAAGATGTTGTCGTCAGAAATCTTATCCAACAGGAGGGGGTAGCTGGCAGGTAATTCGAAAGCGGTTTCTATTGTGGCTATCTAGAAATCACTTGATTACGACAAAGATTGTAGGGGGATTCATATGTCAAAAAAGGCATGGGCAGTCGCATTAACAGCGCCTGCGGCGGCGCTGATCGCCCTCTCGGGGCTTGCTACGACAGCTTCTGCAGCATCTGCACCAACCACGTTGACGGTCGTGCCAAACGTGTTGGCTACCTGGCAGGACAACTTCAATCCGTTTGCCGGCACCAACAGCGTTTCCGGTACTTTGGGTAATATTTACGAAACCCTTTTCTATTTCGACAACACGACTGGCAAGCAGTTTGACTTGCTCGGCAAAAGTTTCACGTTCAGCAACGGCAACAAGACGTTGACCGTCAACCTGCAAACGAAGGCGAAGTGGACGGACGGAAAGCCGTTCACCGCACAGGATGTGGTCTTCACCTTCGATGAGTTGAAGAAGTACCCTGACGCCGACACCAATGGCATCTGGCAACAGTTGTCCAGCGTGAAAGCGGAAGGAAACTACAAAGTCGTCTTCCAGTTTAAGCAACCCAATATTCCCTTTGCAGAGCAGTACGTGCTTGGCGGTACATACATCGTACCTCAACATGAATGGGCGAACCTTGGCGACCCCGCCAAAGCCAAAATCACGCACGATAAGGCAATCGGTACAGGCCCGTTCAAGTTGATGTCCTTCTCGACGCAAGACGTCAAATACGAAGCCAATCCAAGCTATTACAACGGGGCTCCGAAGGTTCAAATTCTGAGCTATCCAGCGTACGCGACCAACCAAGCTGCCGATCTCGCTCTAGCCAGCGGGCAAATCCAGTACGCAGGTATCAACATCCCGGACATTCAGAAGACGTTTGTGGCGGCAAATCCGAAGCACAATCACTACTACTTTCCGCCCAACAACCCAGTGGAGCTGTACCCGAATTTGAACAATCCGCTATTGGCACAACTCCCGGTGCGCGAGGCCATCAGCGCGGCTATCAATCGGACACAGCTGTCGGTAAAAGGAGAAACGGGATACGAGAGCGTCGCATCTCCCAATGGCCTCGTATTGCCGCCGCAGAAGTCTTGGCTTGATCCGAAATTGCCAGCCGCCGACAAAACATTCACACAGAGCGATGCGAAGGCGGTCAAGCTGTTGACTGCGGCCGGTTTTAAAAAGGACAAGAACGGCATTTTCGCGAAAAACGGCAAAGAATTGTCGTTTAATCTCTTGGTTGTCGCCGGTTGGAGCGATTGGGACGAAGACGCGTTGCTGATCAAGCAAGATCTTCAGAAGATTGGTATCAACGTCAACGTCCAGCAGGAACAGTATTCGGCATACTACAACCAGATCGATCCTGGCGCAGGGCAGAAGCCAACCTACGATCTCGCCATCTCCTGGACGAATGTCGGCCCAACGCCATACACCTTGTATTACGACATGCTGGACTCGAACGGCTCGTTTAATATCGAGGGGTACAAGAACGCGACGGTCGATGCGGCCCTGTCGGACTTCTCCAAGACGACAAACGTCACGCAACAGAAGAACGATATCTACAAGATTGAGAAGATTGCCGCCGAGCAACTGCCGGTTATTCCACTTCTCAACGGTGCGTTGTGGTATGAGTACAACGACGCACAATTCACGGGCTGGTCAACACAAAGCAACCTCTGGATTGATCCATCGCCGTACAATTATCAGTCGGCAGCCATTGTCATGGATCATCTTAAGCCCATTGGTTAAGTCGCCAGATCAAAACAGCGCCGGACGAAGTTCATCCGGCGCTGTTTGTCTACATTGTGGCTGCGCACGGTTCATCTGCGACGTGATCACACTGGGCGCGTATGCTCTTTCGATTTCAGAGACTGCCGGCGAGATCGCGCCGCGAAGAGCCGACGCCCGAACACCAGCAAAAACAAGGCGCTCGGCACTGCATAGATCAAAATCGCCCATGGCTTTCCTGTATCCGTGCCTGAGAAGAGCCCATGCAGTGTGACGGCGATGAACATGGGGAACGCGAGGACGTGGATCGTTCGCCAGACCTTGGCGTTTAGCTTCTCCCGAAAATAGGATGTGACGATGAGCAAAATCCATCCATACATGACGAGAATACCTAGGCCAACGGCGAGTGCGCGATAGCCTGCATCAAACGGAATGAACAGCGATGGCAGCGGGAACGGCACCATGGTATCGGCATGCAGACCCCATAAGTGAAAGAAAAGAAACGGAAACACAAGCAGGGCAGAAAACTGGTGTAGCTGCGTCGTCAGTTTACGCAACTTCCACCGGTCAAAAAGTCCGGTTGAACTCGACGCCCCAAGCAATACTGCAATCGCCAGCAAGATATACGCCGTCATACCAGACGCCCTCGCAACGTACCAGTGCATCCGATTGGCAGATGCCGGCGCCGGGTCTGTGAGAAAAACCAGTGCATACGATCCCGCGATGACGGCAGCGACAACCACCCATGTATAGATAAAAGGCAATCGCTGTGGCTTTACAATGAGTTGCATCGATGTACGACCTCCCGCGAACTCGTGATGAGCACCCACTCATCGCAATCCTGCTGGGACAGCCAATTTTGGCCCAGCTCAAAACCTAGTAAAAGGGCTACCTTTGCCTGTACCTCAGCGCGAACCAAGTCGCGATGTACAATCGTACAGGAGACGACATCGCTCTCGGTGGGTAGACCTGTAAATGGATCGAGCAGATGGTGTGCAGGCCCGTTTGTCGTCATCCAGCGCCGGCGGTATGTCCCACTTGTCGCCACGGCGCGATCGCGCACAGAAAGGGTCAACGAGGTTGCCTGTGGGGCAAACGGATCCTGCACCCCAATGGTCCACGGCTCGTCCCCGTTCATGCCGCGGCAAACCATGTCACCACCCGCGTTGCAAATGAATGCAGTCAGTCCCGCTTGTTCGAGCCACTGTGCGGCTTGCCTGACAATCCATCCTTTCCCGATACCTCCCAGATCGACTTCGTACCCCGGTTCAAGACGGGCACGCGAGGCCGTGGCATGGAGGGTGAGGGGTGAATCGCTGGGGGCGATGCGATCGCTGACCTCCAGTGGACGATAGGTGACGGTCAATTGCTCGAACGACAAATCGTAGCCTATACGGCGAATGTCTTCCCCGAGATATGGATCAAACCAGCCGTGCGTTTCGGCGAACGCCTGGTCGGCAAGTCGGAGCACTGCGGCGAGACGAGGATCGACGTCCACCCAATGGCCGTTCGTGCGGTTGAACCGGGATAGTGCACTGTCTGGGTGAAAGCGAGTCAGAATCGACTCCCATTCGGAGATGAGTCGTTGTACGCCGTCTGCCAACAGCTCACCGACGTCATCCGGCACATGGTACACGTCGGGTACATGCACCGTGACGTCCGTGCCCATCGCCCGAAACCGTGCAATGTCCATCTTGCCCACCTCAAGATGCCGAGGTGATGGCACTTGGTGGAGTTTGCACAGAGCTTGCCGGCGGCACGTAGGTACTGGATGTGTTGGAACTGTTCGATCCGCCGCTTTGTGCGCTTTGTGCAGCTGGCTGCTGGACAGTCGGCGCCTGAGTCGTTTGTGTAGATTGCTGTTGGGTTGGTTGTTGGCTTGCCACTGACTGTGTGCGTTGAGTGCGTAGGGCTTTCTGTAGCGCTTGTAAGGTCTTGCGATCCACGGTACCTGTTTCAGGCAAGCCCACAGACGATTGAAAGGCTGAGACAGCCTGCTCCGTAATGGGGCCATAGTCGCCCGTCACGGCATACGAGAAAAATCCCAAAGTGGTGAGTTCTTGTTGGAGTGCTTTGACTTTGCTACCGGTATCGCCGACCTGTAATACAGTATCGTTCGAGACATGACTGCTGATTGTGTGAACCGTGCTTGTTGTCGATCGGGGTTGCGCGTGAGCCGCACTGTGTGTGGAAGTCGTCGTGGCTTGTGTCGACGCACCTCCCGCAATAGCGTGCCAAATCGCAAAAAAACCACCAAACGACACGGCTGGTAGCGTCCACGACAGTCCCGCCAGCCACCGGCGAATGCGCCTTTCGCGTTGTTGGTTGGCCAGTTTTCGCTCCTCAGGTGTCATGCCTAATCCTCCTCACATGTCTGTAGCGGGTGGGGCTCTGCCTCCAAGCATCGCATCGCAACCTTGAATTTGAATTTGATTGACCGCGCTCGCGATGCGGAGCGTTTGGCATGGATGCGTGGGCGAGGTATGATCAACGAAACATTATGTAGACGTGTAGCAGAACGGATGGGAGAGCGATCATGTGACAACTGTATTTATCGGTACATATGGGGGAGAAGACGACCAGTCCATTCAGATTCTTCAATTTGATCCACAAACGGCTAAGCTAAGGCTGACGGGCGGTATATCGGGAATCGCAGCGCCTTCCTATCTCTTGTATAACCAAGCGAGGCGCTGCCTGTATGCTGTCAGCGAAACGGCGAACGGCCACGTCGCAGCATACCGCTATGAGCCGTCGGCACAAGTTTTAACGCCGCTCAATCGCCAATTGGCTAATGGTGATTCGCCTTGCCATCTCGCCTTTGGCGAAACAGATGTCGTTTATGTATCTAACTACATGTCTGGTAGCATCTCTTTGCTACCCATTCACGACAGCGGGTGGCTCGAACCTGCTGCACAGGTGGTGCGTTTTTTTGGAAATGGGCCCAACAGCGAGCGCCAAGAAGGCCCCCATGCGCACTCTGTCGCCATCGATCCGCTGACCAAACGCGCCTTTGCTGCGGATCTCGGCACTGATCGCATTCACGTCTACGAGCAGAGCGGGCGATATCTTGTCTATTGCGACGAGATCGTCCTGCCACCTGGAACCGGGCCGCGCCATATGGCGTTCTCTGCGACTGGAGAGGTGTTGTACGTCGTCGGTGAGTTGAATGCCACAGTCAATGTGTTTACGCGTGCCGCGCAAACGTTCAAACTTGCCCAAGTATTGCCGCTTTATGGCGATCCAGCGAGTGTGCGGTGGGCGGCCCATCTTCAACTCAATGCGCGGGAGACGTGCTTGTATGTCACAAATCGCGGTGCGGACACCTTAAGCGTCTTTGGGATCCAATCAGATGGGCAATTGCAACCCATGTACGAGGTGTCGGCAGGCGGCAAGACACCACGTCACTTCTGCTTGTTGCCGGATGACCGCCATCTCCTCATCGCCTACCAGGACGATGACGCGATTGGCGTGTTTGCCATCGACGAAAGGGGCAAACCTGTGGACACAAGGTTGCGCTATCACGTAAAAAAGCCAGTTTGTGTGCTGTCGGTGTAAGGAAAGTGACTTCGGAAGGGAGTGCGGTGTGGTGTACGGCGTGATCGTGGTCGAGGTATGTGTGAGCAATCCGCTGAGCGCCTACCCGCTCGCAGCACTGGAGGAAGAATTTCCGGGAGTTTCTGTCTTGGAAAGCGAGTGCCTGAGTTTGTGTGGGCTCTGTCAGCATAACGCGTATGCATACGTCAATGGCAAACTGGTTTTCGCGAAGGATGCGAAAACGTGCTACGAACGATTGCGCCAGCGCATTGCAGAAGAACAGGCGTGGTTGTTGGACGAACCTGAATCGTAACGTGCAAACTGTAGCGACGGGTGACGGACGCCTTTCTGTAAGGCGCCCGCCCCGTCTTTTTTCAGATACTCCTACAATAAAGCATAGCAGGGCCACTGTTAGCGATCTTGGTACCAGTCTTTGTAGCGACGGCGGCGCAGCCACTCGAGGCGATGATACAGAAAGCGGCCAATCTCGAGCCCTGTCGAGATTTTACCGAGTACATTCAAAATCGGCTCCAAGGTCCAGTAAATGGTCAATGCGACAAACGCAATGATGGCGAGACAGATGACGGCGAGTCCGAGCAGGACGACAAGTGCGATGGTGAGCAAATGCATCACAGCACCTCGTTTCTACATTGATAGTCTCGCTGCGTTAGGCAACGAAAGCCTTAAAATCATTGTACGGCATGGTCAGGGAAAGACAAAGTGGAACTTTCAGGGGCGGTATCTGAGTTCTTGTGAGGGGGATGATCGTGGAAAGCGTGAGATTGGACAAGTGGCTGGCCACCGCAGGCATTGGCACGCGCAGTGAGGTCAAAAAACTGTGCAAAGCTGGCCGCGTACGCGTGAATGGCGAGGTTGTGAAAGACCCCGCAGTGCACGCCGTCGTCGGCCGGGACGTGGTTGAGTGCGATGGTGAGCCTATTCCATACGAGCAATTTGTTTATTTCATGATGTACAAGCCGCAGGGCGTGTTAAGCGCAACGGAGGACGTGCGTCAGCCGGTCGTCACAGAGTTGCTGGCTGCCAGGGATCGTTCGTATGGCGTGTTTCCTGTCGGACGCCTCGACAAAGATGCGGAGGGGCTGCTTCTTCTGACGAACGATGGCCAACTGGCGCACAGCCTGCTCTCGCCCAAACGCCACGTGCCAAAGCGTTACTTCGTGCGCGTCGAGGGTTGTCTCGATGAGCGCGATCGCGATGCTATCGCGGCTGGTGTCATGCTTGAAGATGGCTACGCCTGCCTGCCAGGGCGCCTCGAAATTCATGTAGCCGGCGATGAATCGGAGGCATCCATTGAAATCTATGAGGGCAAATTTCATCAAGTGAAACGGATGTTTCAGGCGTTAGGTAAACAAGTGACCTTTTTGAAGCGGGTGACGATGGGTCCGCTTGTTCTCGATCCGGGCTTGACCCCTGGCGCATACCGGCCGTTGTCGACGGCAGAGCTTGAGCCACTGTTGAAATTGCGTGCGTAGACTGGGAACGTGGTACACTATTGGCAACAAGCCGTGCGCGTGTGAGCCGCACATCATAAGGTAGTCACACAGCGGAATTGCGAAGTGAGGTGCACGATGTTGGAAGACTCCTTCAAAAAAGTTCTCGATCTTGGCGTTGGATTGATGTCGTATAGCCGCGAGCGATTGTCGGAGGCCGCCAAGCAGTGGGCTGAAGAAAAGCGGATGACGCCGCAACAGACGCGGGATTTTGTGCATGAGATGATCGAGCGTGGCGAACAAGGTCGGATCGAACTGCAGAATGCGGTACAGGACAATGTGCAAAAGGCCTTGACAAAGCTTGGTGTACGTGAAGATCAGGAAGGCATTCGCGCCGAATTGGCGAGCCTTCGCCAGTTGCTGGAGCGATTGGATACCCGCGTGCAGCAGCTTGAGGCGAAATTGTCCGGGAATGGCGTTGCCGACACCGCGAGCGCGGCAGACAAGCTCGAACACGTCGATTGACCCAGGCTGACGTCGGCAGGCAAAGGAGATTGGCATGGTTGGAGGACAGATTCTCGGCAAGCGGGTTCGCCATTTGTCGCGGTATAAGGACATTGCACAGATTCTGGTCGCCAACGGCTTTGGCTGGTTTATTGACGAGATCGGACTGTTCGACATTTTATCCTTGCCGCGGCGCATTTTTTCGGAGCGGCGCGAGCGCGAGACCATTTCGACGTATGAGCGGATGCGTTTGGTCATTGAGCAGCTTGGGCCGACGTTTATTAAGCTTGGGCAAATCGCCAGCCTGCGCGCTGATGTGTTTCCTCCCGAGTTCATCGAGCAGTTGACGAAGCTGCAGGACGAAGTGCCCCCCGTGCCGTTTGATCAGATTCGCACCATCGTCGAGACCGAGATGGGGCAACCCCTTTCGGATATGTTTCGTGCGTTTGACGAAGTTCCGGTAGGCGCCGCTTCCATCGGCCAGGTACACCGCGCCGAATTGCAGTCCGGTGAAGAGGTGGCCGTCAAGGTACAGCGCCCTGACATTCAACAAAAAATCGAGATCGATCTCGACATTTTGATGGATTTGGCGCGCCTGGCCGAACGTCATTTCGAATGGGCGGCACACTATGAACTTAGCCAAGTGGTGGAAGAGTTTCGTTACACTCTGCTCAACGAGTTGAACTATACGATTGAGGGTCGCAATGCCGATCGCTTGCGGAACATTCATGACGGTGATGCGACTGTACGCATCCCGAGGATCTTCTGGGACTGGACCACGTCGCGCGTGTTGACGATGGAATATGTGCGCGGGATCAAACTGACCAATGGAGCGTTTCTGCGCGAATCGGGCTATCGCACCGGGGAAATCGCTCAACGTGTGGCCAACGCCGAGTTCACGCAGATGCTGATGCACGGTTTCTTTCACGCGGATCCCCACCCTGGAAATCTTGCCGTGCTGCCAGACCACAGCGTGCTGTTTATGGACTTTGGTATGGTTGGGCGGCTGACGCCGGAGATGAAGCGGCATTTGTCCGCTTTGATCATCGCGCTCATGCGCCGCGACTCAGACGCCATCGTCCGCGTGCTTTACCGCATGGGCGTGGTCCCCAGTGACGTCGATGACAGGCGGTTGCACCGCGACGTCGACAACCTCCGCGAAAAGTATTACGATCTGCCGTTCACACAAATCAGTCTTGGCGACGCGGTCAGCGAATTGTTCTCCGTCGCGTACCGCCATCGCATCAAAATTCCTTCCGATCTCGCGCTGGTCGGCAAGACGCTCGTCACGGTCGAAGGCGTGGTCGAAGGCCTAGACTCATCGTTTCGTATCCTGAATATCGCCGAGCCGTTCGGACGTGCGTTGTTGCGCGATCGCATGAATCCGCGCCAGTTTGTCGGCAAGGCGTTCAAAGGGGCCGTCGACACGGCCGAGCTCTTGACGGACGTCCCCAGGCAAATCCGAGGCATTTTGCGTGAATGGCGACGAGGCAAAGTGCGCGTACAACTCGAAATGGCAGAAGTGGATCAGTTGATGCGCCAACTTGTCCGCATTGGCAATCGCTTGTCGTTCAGCATCACGTTGCTCGCGTTCAGCATCTTCATGGCAGGCCTTTTGATTGCGACGGTACTCAAACGCTCATCTTCGGCACTTTGGTCATTTCCGACCACTGAGGTGGGTGTCGCTGTAGGTCTATTTATGGTGTTCATATTGATTGTATCCATCTGGAGATCGAGTAAATAGACGACAAGGAGGCGAAAAGGATGCGGGAAGTCGAAATTTTTCAGGTCGACGCGTTTACGAAGGAGCCATTCTTGGGCAATCCAGCCGGTGTTGTGCTCGATGCGGACGACCTGACGGCCGACATGCGGCAGTGCATTGCGCGCGAGATGAACTGTTCGGAGACCGTTTTTGTCGTGCACTTAGGGGAACATCACTACGATTTTCGTTACTATACGCCAGCGACCGAGGTGGATCTTTGTGGGCATGCCACCATTGCCGCTTTGCATCTTTTGCGGGAATGGTCGGAGGTCATTGGGGATCTCCTTGTCCAGACGAATGTGGGCCGATTGCGCATGCGGATCGAAGACTCCGGAATGGTGTGGATGGAGCAGGCCAAGCCGCAGTTTCGCGACTTGGAGCAAGTGGAGAAGGCACAAATTCTTGAGGCGCTAGGTATGTCAGATAAGGACGTCGCGCCAGAATTGCCTTTCGCCATGGCATCGACCGGTTTGTGGCAAGTTATGGTGCCTGTCGCAAGCCGACGTACGCTTTTAGCTCTTGAGCCGCGCATAGATCAGTTGGGTGTCGTATCGCGCCAGCTTGGTGCCGCTTGTGTGCACCTGTACGCACGCGATCCTGTGGCACCGCAGTCCGCGGCTCACACACGTGATTTTGCGCCAGCCGTCGGTGTCGCAGAGGATCCGCATACAGGTACGGCAACCGGGGCACTGGCGGCTTTGTTGGTGCATCGCGGAATCATTGAGCCAGGTCGGCACGTCTTTGAACAGGGATGGAGCGTCAAGCGGCCTGGCCACATATGGGCTGAAATCAATTCCACGGATCTTTCGTCGGTTTGGGTTGGTGGGGAAGCGGTCACTGTGTTGCGCGGTGAGATGCGGCTGACCAAGTAGCGCTCACAGGGGACATACCCCTACATAGAAGAGGAAAGCTGACGAACACAATCTCCGTACCATGTGGCGAGCCATGCCGTGAGGGCTTCGTCGAGTCCGCGTAAAGGGAGAGCTCCAGCGTATATAGACTGCACGGCGGGTGCGACACGGTCTTCGGCTATGCCCGGTGAAGTAAAAGAAGCGTAAACCTCTACGGTCGCATCGGCTCTCACCTCGGCAATCAGGACCACGGCGGTGACAGCGCCGGTGTGGCTGTGAAAGACCACCTCGATGGTGTGCTCGTTGCGCGTATATGCGAGCCGGTGGTCAAATGTGCAAATCATATCGGAAATGGCCTCCATCCGGTCGAGAATAGGGGCTAATGGCGCGCTCTCAAAATTCATATTTTGTATGCCTCCAGAAAGTTGTGGTTAAATTGACCCACTTAGGTTACACTATAGGTGTCACCGATGTCTCGGTCGACGGCACGGGCCCGAAGCCGTTATATGAACAGCGGGATCGACCGCCTGTGTGGAATTTGAAAGCGTGCATTGAGCACCATGGAGGAATTGATTTTGCAGCACGGTACAGTGAAGTGGTTCAACGCAGAAAAGGGTTACGGTTTCATTCAAGTCGAAGGCGGCGAAGACGTATTTGTTCACTTCAGCGCCATCCAAGGCAGCGGCTTCAAGACGCTTGACGAAGGGCAAGCTGTCGAGTTTGACATCGTGGAAGGCCCGAAGGGTCCGCAAGCAGCCAACGTGTACAAACTGTAATCTGACGTACTACGAATAAACTGCTTGTTTATTCGATGTATGTACAAACGAGTCCACGAAGTGGGCTCGTTTTTGTTGTTGGGCGTAAAACACAGGAACGCGCGCATAAGCCGCGCGCATCAGAAGGAAAGCTTTATATGTCCTCTTGAAACTATAGGGAAAACAGTTGATTCCGCAGTGCAAACGAATTTGGTAGCGGCGAGTGGACTCGAACCACCGACACCACGGGTATGAACCGTGTGCTCTAACCAGCTGAGCTACGCCGCCATAGAAGAGTAGAGCATTGCCGACCATCGAAGTGACATTTGAACAGAGAACACTGAAAGGGGAGAAACCCTTTATTGGAACTCCTCGCTTCGACGGAGGACGGCAACACAGGAATGGTGGCTCGGGACGGAATCGAACCGCCGACACGAGGATTTTCAGTCCTCTGCTCTACCGACTGAGCTACCGAGCCAAATGGTTGCGGGGGCAGGACTTGAACCTGCGACCTTCGGGTTATGAGCCCGACGAGCTGCCAACTGCTCCACCCCGCGGCAAGAATGGTGGACGTTGACGGGCTCGAACCGCCGACCCTCTGCTTGTAAGGCAGATGCTCTCCCAACTGAGCTAAACGTCCACGAATGAAGATGAAGAATGGTGACCCCAGCGGGATTCGAACCCGCGTTACCGCCGTGAAAGGGCGGTGTCTTAACCACTTGACCATGGGGCCGCAATTTGGCTCCCCGAGTAGGATTCGAACCTACGACCCTCCGGTTAACAGCCGGATGCTCTACCGCTGAGCTATCGAGGAAAGTGGTGGAGGTAGACGGATTCGAACCGACGACCCCCTGCTTGCAAGGCAGGTGCTCTCCCAGCTGAGCTATACCCCCACAATGGCGTGCCCTGAGAGATTCGAACTCCCGACCTTTTGATTCGTAGTCAAACGCTCTATCCGGCTGAGCTAAGGGCACATATGGCTGGGGAAGAAGGATTCGAACCTTCGCATGACGGTACCAAAAACCGTTGCCTTACCGCTTGGCTATTCCCCAGCATGGGGTGAGTGATGGGATTCGAACCCACGAATGCCGGAACCACAATCCGGTGCGTTAACCCCTTCGCCACACTCACCATACGCGTATTCAGCTTTTCCCAAACGTCCGAAATTCAGACGTTGGTGGAGGGGGTAGGATTCGAACCTACGAAGCATTCCGCAACGGATTTACAGTCCGCCCCATTTGGCCACTTTGGTACCCCTCCGCGTTGGGAAACTGCGTTCTCGCAACGCGCAATGAGTACATTACCATGTGGTTTGGACGAAAGTCAAGTGGTAACATGGAGGAGGAAAAAGTGTGCAAGAAAAGAGGGGAGTTCCGCATGCAGAAGGCCATCGAATTGGCAGTTGACGGACTCGTGTTGCGCGGGATGGAACATGTGCCGGATCAGGCGGCGACAAGGCCGGTGCCGGCGGCCATTTTGTTTCACGGGTTTACCGGAACGCACATTGAAGCCCATCAAATATTTGTCAAGCTGAGCCGTGCGCTTGAAGCAAAAGGGATTGCAGCGTTTCGCTTCGACTTTGCCGGAAGCGGCGACAGTGACGGCGATTTCCAAAACATGACCGCCACTTCCGAAATTCGCGACGCCAAAGCCATTCTCGAATGGGTGAAAGCAGATCCGCGCATCCTCTCTGACCGAATCAGTCTCGTTGGCCTGAGCATGGGCGGCTACGTCGCTTCCATCGTCGCCGGGGATATGCCTGACGCGGTGGATCGACTCGTCCTTTGGGCTCCAGCCGGCAGTTTGCGCGAAGCGATGCAAAGTGCGGCAGAGGAACAACGCGTGGGTCGCAATGACGACGTGTTTGATCTCGGGGGAAACCTCGTGGGGCGCGCTCTATACGAGGACGTGCTCGCGATCGATCCATACGAACGGGCTCGTCCATTCCGGGGCCGTGTACTCATCCTGCATGGCATGGAGGACGCCACGGTGCCATACGAGGTCGCACTGAAATATCAGGAGGACGTGTATGGAGAGCGGGCGCGCTTGCACCTACTTGAAGAGGCGGACCACACATTCAACAACCAACATTGGGAGAGCGAAGTGATCCGCGAAACAGTGGCCTTCCTGACCGACGTGGAACGCTGACAGAACATTCGCCCAAAAAGACAAAAGCTAGGAGACAGGAGGAGAACGCGTGGACGACATCTTCATACTGGGCGCCGGTGCGATGGCCGAATCGTTTATCAAGGGTGTTGTGGCTCAACAGGCGGTCGATCCGGCGCGCATCCGCGTGCTCAACCGCACAAACCGCGATCGGCTTGTACAATTGCAGCAAATGTATGGCATTTCGCCTGCCAGTTCGCTCTCCGAAGTGCGCCGGGCCAGCGTCGTCATTCTCTCGATCAAGCCTTATGACGTGCTGGCTGCCTGCAAGAATATGGCCGAATACCTGTCTGGGCAGACGCTCATCTCGTTTGCCGCAGGCATTTCGATCGCGGCCATCCAAAGCGCCTCTGGTGGCAAGGCGCAGGTGGTGCGCACCATGCCAAACGTGCCGGTTGCCGTAATGGCAGGCGCGATTGCGCTTGCTGCCGCCCCTGACGTCAGTGCCAAGCGGCTCGATGAAGCGGTGCACCTGTTGTCACAATTGGGCGAGGTTGTCGTCATGGAGGAAGCGATGATCGATGCGGCGACCGCCGTATCGGGGAGCGGCCCAGGTTTTCTCAGTTACTTGCTTGAGGCAATGGAACAGGCCGCTGTCGAACTCGGCTTTACGCCCGAATTGGCGCGGCGTCTTATCATTCAAACCGTGATTGGCACGGCGCACGTGTTGCGCGAGTGGGAGCTAAGCCCGGCCGAACTGCGCAAACGTGTGACGTCGCCCAACGGCACGACGCACGCCGGGCTCGCGGTATTGGCGGGGCGCGGCGTGCAACAAGCGATTGTCGATGCGATGCGCCAGGCAGCGATGCGGGCCGAGGAAATGGGACTGGAATACACCCGGCAAGAATAAGTATGGAGTGCGGCTTAATGCCGATGTTCGGTGTGACCCATCAGCAGGTCCACCACGTGTTTGAGCACTGGGCGCACGACCGCAAAACACTCTTCGACGGCTTTGGCACTGCCAGGAAAGTTGACGATGAGCGTGCGACCGGCACTGCCCGCGACTTGGCGCGACGTCATGGCAAATGGCGTCTCCTGCAACGACTCGGCGCGCATCGCCTCGGCGATACCGGGAATTTCCCGTTCGATTACGTCGCGTGTTGCTTCCGGCGTGACATCGCGCGGGCCAAGCCCGGTACCGCCAGTCGTCGCAACCACGGCCACGCCTGCTGCCACGTGTTGGCGTAGAACGTCGGCAATTTGCGGTCGTTCGTCGGGGACAACAGTTTGCGATGTGACCACAAACCCAAGCTCTGACAAAAGCCCAGCGAGCAGTGGGCCACTTATGTCCTGACGCCGCCCCGCTGCGGAGGAATCACTCACCGTCACGACGGCAGCTCGATAGGGGTTCATCGCATTCTTCCTTTCTCAACGCTTCTTACAGCCGATGCGGGCTAGTTGAGCCGCTGATGTCACTGTGACACAATATCCATGGAGGTGGCAAATATGTCATTACATACTGAATGGATTCGCTATGGCAAGAACGGTGAACAACTGGGCTATTTGGCAAAGCCGGAGCGTCTGCCCAACGGGCAGCCAGCCGTCATCGTTCTGCAGGAGATCTGGGGCGTGGACGATCACATCCAAAACGTCGCCAACCGCTTTGCAGAGGCAGGCTATGTCGCACTCGCACCGGATTTGTACGCCGTCGATGGCAAGCGCAAGGAAGGCTTTGAAGCCGACGCGATCGACGCCGTCAAGAAGTTCCTTGAGACCGTGCCACCACAGGTTTGGAACGATAGTGAAGCGCGTGATCGCGCTATGGAAACGCTCCCCGAACCGCAGCGGACGCAGGTTCGTCGCACATTTGGTGCTTTGTTCGGCGGGCTTAATCTCGATGCGTACAACGAGCAGTTGCTTGCGGCATCCTCGTTCCTGCGCGATACATATCCAGGCAGCCAGGGCCAACCCGTCGTATCCATCGGGTTCTGCATGGGCGGCGGCTTATCGGCGCGGCTTGCGACGCTCGATCCGAAGCTGGCAGGTGCCGTCATCTTCTACGGCCAAGCCCCTGGTGAAGACCGCATTGCAAGCATTCAGTGCCCAATTCGCGGCTTTTACGCATCGCTCGATCCACGCATTACCGACGCGGTTCCGGCTTTTGCAGAGCAGATGCAGCGCGCGGGCAAGGATTTTGCGTACCGCGTTTACGAAGGGGCGCATCACGCGTTTTTCAACGATTCTCGCGCGTCGTATCACCCCCAGGCCGCTCGTTCGGCGTTTGCTGAAGTGCTGACCTTCTTCAACCAGGTGACAGGCGGCGTATGAGGGCGAGTTAGCCGGGGCAGACGGCGAAACATCCAAATCGAAGGAGGCGTGATCGAAGATGACCGCGTTTGACGCAGCGAAGGAGTATCAACATTGGCTCGATCAACCGCACCTACCTGCCCAGATGCGCGATGAACTCAAGAGCCTGACGGACGAGGCGGAGATTCGCGACCGCTTTGGCGCAGATCTCGATTTTGGCACAGGGGGCTTGCGCGGTGTCATGGGTGCGGGGCTCAACCGGATGAACATCTACACGGTGCGCCGTGCGACGGCTGGACTCGCACTCCATCTGCAGGCGCAAGGTGAGGATGCGGTCAAGGCAGGGGTAGCCATTGGGTACGACTGTCGCCATCATTCGCAACTGTTTGCCGAGATCGCAGCGTGCACGTTGGCCGCTTACGGCATTCGCGCGTATGTTGCACCGTTGCTCTGTCCGACTCCTGAGCTGTCGTGGACGGTTCGCCGTCTGCAGGCGGCCGCAGGCATTATGATCACGGCCAGCCACAATCCGCCAAAATATAACGGGTACAAGGTCTACAACCGGCATGGTGGGCAGTTGCTTGAAGCGGATGCAGACGACATTAAAGCCCGTATGGCGTCCTTTTCCGACATCTTTCAGGTGCCGAGCCTGACGCGTGACGAAGCGGAAGCAAAGGGCCTTTTGCAGACGGTTTCGGCGAACGTTCGCGCCGCGTACGTCGAAACGGTCGTCCGCGAACTGCGCGATCCACGTCTCGGCGACGAGCGCAAACAACTCGCTGTCGTCTATACGCCACTGCACGGCACGGGCAACGTCCCTGTCCGCGAAGCGTTGCGGCTCGCCGGGTATGAGCGGGTTGCCTTAGTCGCATCCCAGGTTGAGCCAAACGGCGATTTCCCGACCGTAAAAAGTCCCAATCCAGAAGAAGGCGAGGCCCTGTCGCTCGGTTGTCAGCTGGCCGACGAAGTGGGTGCCGATCTCGTCATGGGGACCGATCCGGATGCGGATCGCGTCGGCATTGCGGCCCGCGACAAGACAGGTCAGTTGAAGTTACTGACAGGCAATCAAGTTGGTGCACTGCTCGTCGACTATATGTGTGGGCGCTTGCAAACGGGGGACCAGAAAGGACAGCCACCCATCGTCTTTAAGACCATCGTCACTTCGGACTTTGGCCGTGCCATTGCACAATCACATGGTGTCGCTGTCGAAGAGACGCTCACGGGCTTTAAGTACATCGGGGACAGGATTACGGCCTATGAGGCGAGTGGATCCTATCGTCTCCTCGTCGGCTACGAAGAGAGCTACGGCTACTTGTTAGCGCCCATAGTCCGCGACAAGGATGCGGTGCAGGGGTGTTTGGCGATTGCCGAAATGACTGCGTACCACAAGGCGCGGGGCGAAACCTTGTTCGACGTGTTAGAACGCCTGTACGGACAGTTTGGCTGGTATGGCGAAAAGCTGGTCAATGTCGAACTGTCTGGAAGTGACGGGGTGGAGCGGATGAAGCGAGCCTTACAGGCTTTGCGCGAACAGCCGCTGCAGGTCGACGGATTGCAGTTGATGGCGGTTGAAGACTATTTGTCGGGAGAGCGCCGCTATATCGCGGATGGCAAGACGGAACGTCTGACCTTGCCGACCTCCGATGTACAGAAATTCCTGTTTGCCGGGGGACATTGGGCTGCCATTCGACCATCGGGCACTGAGCCCAAGATGAAAATGTACGTCGGTGTACGCGGTAACAGCGCCAGTGAACGGGATGATGTGCTGAACCGAATTGTCGAGACGTTGCGGCGAAGGGTCGCCGATTGACATGGCTGTATGGAAACGCACGCTCGTCATTTTGTGGTTCGCCAATTTTTGCGTGACGATGGGTACGAGCCTCATCATCCCGTTCATCCCGCTATATTTGGCGCAACTGGGCGTGCACACGGAACAAAGCATCGACCGTTGGTCGAGCTGGGTGTTTTCTATCCAGTTTGTGACGTCCTTCATCTTTCAGCCAATTTGGGGGGCATTTGCCGATCGCCGTGGACGCAAGTTGATGTTGTTGCGCGCGGGCTTTGGCATGGGCGCGATGACCGCCTGTATGGGCTTGGTCAACGCGCCATGGCAATTGCTCTTGCTGCGTTTCATCAACGGTATTTTCTCTGGGTTCATCTCCATGGCGATTTCCTTACAAGCGTCCGTGACGCCCGCCGAACAGTCGGGCAAGGCACTTGGTACTTTGCAGACCGGGAACATCGCCGGATCGCTCATCGGACCGCTTATCGGTGGTGCGCTTTCCGAGTGGCTGGGCTTCCAAGGTTGCTTCTTTTTCACCGGCGCCCTTTTGGTGGTTGCGAGTCTCATCGTCCTCATCTTTGTGCATGAACCAAAGGTCAAGCGGGAGGTTAAGGCCAAACAACGCGGATCATGGCGTAGCCTGGTCGGCCTATGGCCGGTATTCTTGGGTTCGTTCATGACGCAGTTGGCGATGATGAGCATCGAACCGATTGTCACCATCTTCACGCGCCATATCTATCACGGCCCGCATTTGTCGCTGGTTGCCGGCTTGGTCATTGCGACTTCCGGCATCGCCAACCTCATTGGCACGCCAACGCTCGGTCGGATCGGCGACAGGATTGGGCAGTACCGCATTCTCTTGGTCGCGTTTCTCGGGGCGGCCATCGCGTTTATTCCACAGTCGCTCGCACACAATTTGGCGCTGTTACTTTGCGGGCGATTTTTGCTTGGATTGTTCATCGGCGGCATGTTGCCGTCTTTGCAGGTGCTTGTGCGCAAGCTCGCCCCTCTTGAAAAGCAGGCGACCGCGTTTGGCATGAATTCGAGTGCGACGTTCTTTGGCAATCTTGTCGGACCACTCATCGGCGGCAGCGTCGCCGCGAGCTATGGCATTCGTTCTGTGTTTTACGTGACGATGTCGCTGCTTGTCGCAAACGCCATCGTGATCGCGTTCAATCGCAAAGCGCTCTCGCCACGCACGGAGGAGATGGCCGTTTAAGCGTCACTTGTCGTCTGGCGGTTTAGCGTTCGTTTGTGCGGGGCAAAACTGGAGAAGGCAGGGCTGTGTAGCCCTGCCTATTCTCATATGGGGATGCGATCCGAATGAAGGCGCCGCGCAGCCGAATTTTCCACATTGTGATCTCGGTCGTCGCACTCATGGTCACGGCCGTCTCTGTCGCCTCCATTGCTTTGGAATTGTCTGTCGCTCGTCTCTTGTCCTAGCGCGCGGCCTCTTTGCGCGTGGTATGATGGATGCGATAGATTCGGAAAGTGGAGGCTGGCGACGTGGCTGTACAAGGTTTCGCGAAAGATGTCGTCGACGTGCTGGGCGTGCGCTTCCATCGCGTAACGACAGCGGAAGCGGTCGAGAAAATCCTGTACTGGACGGGCGATGGCAATCATCACTTGGTCGTCACGGCCGGCCCTGAGTTTGTTATGCAGTGTCAATTGAGCGAGTCTCTATTGCGCCTTGTCAATTCTGCGGATTTAGTCACGGCCGATGGCATTGGAGTCGTCTGGGCGGCGGCAAAACGCGGCCGGCCCGTGCCCGAGCGCGTGACTGGCGTGGAGCTTTTGCCTGCCGTCTTTCGGGCGGCGGAGGAGCGTCGCCAAAGCCTGCGCGTCTATTTGCTGGGCGCCAGCGAGGCGTCGCTTGCGGCTTGTCTTGCACAGTTGCAAAGTGCTTATCCGACGCTTACATTTGCTGGTCATCATGGCTACTTCTCGCCGTCGGAAGTCGAGTCCATTTTGCACGAGGTACGGGCGTTTGCACCGCATCTGTTTCTCGTCGGTATGGGACAACCGCGTCAAGAACAGTTTTTGCGCGATGTGCTTGGGCGCTTGCCCGCGTGCGTGGGCGTAGGCGTGGGGGGCTCGATTGACGTATGGGGCGGCACGGTCACACGTGCGCCAGATGTGTTTCAACGCCTGAACTTGGAGTGGCTATACCGTCTATTGTCTGAGCCGAGGCGCTGGCGCCGCCAACTCGCCCTGCCAAAGTTTGCACTGCGCGTGTTGATGACGGGTGGCAAGGCGGAAATTGCAGAATCCAAATAAAAAACGGCGCCCCCTGGTGTTGGCAGTGACTAGCGGTTGACTCTGATTTTTTCATATACTACGATATGTTTTGTTTTGCACTCGGACAAGCTGGCCGCAGATGCCGCCGCTTGGAACTAAAGGAGGTTCCAGATTGGGACAACGACGCCTGTTTACCTCAGAATCTGTGACAGAGGGACATCCAGATAAGATTTGTGACCAAATCTCTGACGCCGTGTTGGATGAGATTTTGACATATGATCCGAACGCGCGCGTGGCGTGCGAGACGACGGTGACGACCGGGTTGGTGCTCGTTGCAGGTGAAATTACGACGAGTTGCTATGTTGACATTCCGAAGGTCGTGCGCCGGACCATTGCCGATATCGGCTACACGCGTGCAAAGTTTGGCTTTGACGCGGAGACCTGCGCCGTCATCACGTCCATCGACGAGCAGTCTCCTGATATTGCGCAGGGTGTCAACCAGGCACTTGAGGTGCGCGGTCAGTTGAGCGATGCCGCCATCGAAGAAATCGGCGCCGGCGACCAAGGTTTGATGTTTGGCTTTGCATGCGACGAGACGCCAGAATTGATGCCTTTGCCGATTTCGTTGGCACACCGCCTGTCGCGCCAGTTGACGGCGTTGCGGAAGAGCGGCGAATTAGCGTATCTGCGGCCAGACGGAAAGACACAAGTCACCGTCGAATACGATGGCGATGTTCCGGTTCGCGTCGATACCATCGTCATTTCGACACAACACGACGAGCAGACGGATCTTGCCACAGTGGAACGCGATATGATTGAACGCGTCATCCGTCCCATCGTTCCGACGGAACTGCTTGATGCTGAGACCAAGTACCTCATCAACCCGACGGGTCGCTTCGTCATCGGTGGGCCGCAGGGCGATGCAGGATTGACGGGACGCAAGATCATCGTCGACACCTACGGCGGTTACGCCCGACACGGAGGTGGAGCATTCTCCGGCAAAGATCCGACAAAGGTCGACCGCAGCGGCGCATATGCGGCGCGCTATGTTGCGAAGAACGTCGTCGCCGCAGGGCTTGCACGCAAGTGTGAAGTACAGGTCGCCTATGCGATTGGCGTTGCCCGCCCAGTGTCGATTTCGGTCGATACGTACGGTACAGGTCAGATCAGTGACGAGAAGATTGTCGAGATCATCGGGCAAGTATTTGATTTGCGCCCAGCGGCCATTATTCGCGATCTCGATTTGCGTCGCCCCATCTATCGACAGACGGCGGCTTATGGGCACTTCGGCCGTGCGGATCTCGATCTGCCATGGGAACGGACCGACAAAGTAGCCGAGTTGCAGAAGCTCGCGTTACGCTAAAGGGGCTCTGACCCTCATAAACGAATAGGGCAGACCGTATGATATAGCATCACCCTTACACCCCATGATTTGCACCTCTTTGCCAGAACCGTTCTGGTGAGAGGTGCTTTTTTCTGACGCTTATGCGGGGGATTTTGATATGATGAGACAAAGACGAAACACCTGAGCTTAAGGTAGCTCAGGTGATTGTGGGGAGTACGCTCGGGGGAACAACATGAGTGAACAAGTCATTCGCGTCGCCATCGCGGACGATAATGAGGCATATCGCCTCACTATGCGCGACGTGCTTTTGTATGAACCGGGGATTGAAGTGGTCGCTCTTTGGCCGAGCGGCGTCGAGGTCCTGGGCGAAATCGAGCGGGTCCGGCCCGACGTGCTATTGTTGGATATCACCATGCCGCACGTCGACGGTCTTACAGTGCTGACGGCATTGCACGAGCGGCATTCGCGCGTGCGCGTTGTCGTGCTCACCATGCATGATCAGTCATCTGTGGTACTTTCCGCCGTGCGCTCGGGAATCAGCGGCTATGTCGTCAAAGACGCGCCTCTTGAGGATGTCGTGCGCGCCATCCGCGAGGCGTTCGCCGGCCACGCCCTGATCCATCCGCAGGTCATGCCAGCGGTGCTCGGCGAGATCGAACGTCAGCATCAGTTGAGCGATGGTTGGAAGTCTCTCTTGACCGCGCGCGAGTTTGATGTGCTGTGTCAACTGGCAGCGGGAAAGAGCAACGAGCAAATCGCGGAAAGCTTACATATCACCGTGAAGACGGCGAAGAACCACGTGTCTCATATCCTTGCAAAATTGCAGGTGGCAGATCGCGGTCAGGCAGTTCTGTACGCGTATAAACAGCGGTGGTTGCAGCCTGAATGGTCATAGCCACAGTGTCCGCCTCCTTGGCTACCACATATCTTGTGGCAAAGGAGGTGGGCCAGCATGTGGCCGAAGTTGGTGCTGTTGGCGGCAGTCCTCATTTACTTGGCTTTGTCTGTCGCTGGGAGCGGGCTCGCTGGACTGGCCAGGCGGAATGCAAACGACAAACGCGCGTCGCTGTACGTGCTTTTGGCCGACAATGCAGAACAACACATGGAGGCCGTGCTGCGGCGTTTGCAAAGAGTCGCACGACGGCGTGCGCAACCGCTTTCGGTCGTCGTGATCGACGTCGCCTCGACCGATCAAACGGCGGCCATCGCCCATCGCTTTTCCGATCCGGCCTTGTCTATCGCCTATGTATACGTGGCAGACTGGCCGCATGCACGGGCAGAGGCGAGCCGTATCGCAGACCAAGCGCCAGCCGATTGCGACGTTCGGACACTCGAATTGCGATCCGGCAGGCCTTCCTTCCAACAGGTGATGTGAGGGCTGTTGCCCATTCACTCATCAACTCCAGAACGGCAACGCCGGCCGCGCCCCTACGGCAAGCTCCTCCATTTTGCGGCAGTACGCGAGGACGCGGTCGACGTCGCCTAGGTCGCCATACCACATCGTCAGCAAGGCGCATGCACGGCGCCGATGCTCCGGATTGCCCCAGTTTGGATACTCGGCTTCGTATTGCACGAGCCTTTGCAGACTCGCTTCCCGCTGTCCACTCACCGCCGCGAGTTCGATTTCCAATAAAGCTAATTCTAACGCGATGTCCCGGTTGCTAGGCGAGTCGGGTTCTTCCGTCAGCGCAAGCAACGCCTTGACCTCCTCGATCAACTCCGCCGCCTTTGCCACCTCCTCGCCTTGCAGGCACTTCCGAATTTGCTTGCAGGCTTCATGCAAGCGCGATCGCGGATGTATCGCAGTCATAGCGAACGCAGTCTGTTCAATCGTCTGCAAATCGTTCGTCGAGAAATTGTTCTGTTCGTCGTTGGGATCCGCCGCTTCCTGCGCTCGTGTGCGCACCGCAATGCTCGTTTCGATCAACTGCGCGTACGTCACCAACGCGTTCGCTTGTTCCGCCCAACGGCGTGCCGTCGCTGGATCAATTGGCATCAGCGCCAACGCTTCTTGCGCGAGCCGCTCAGACACCGCCCAAAGCGTCGGCATCCGCTGTGCAAAAGCTTGTGCCTTTGCAAGATGAGGCCGCTTCTCGGAGGTGCAATCGCTAATGATATCATTCTCTTCAAGTGAAATTTCCGGAATCCCCGCCATTTCTGGCGGCGTGGCGAGAGCGGGAAGCAACGCCGACGTCGGGCGCTGCCACGGAACGCTAAAGCCCTTTCCACCGGGATCTAACGCGTCCAGATGCAGATGAAGTTCAATTAAGCTTTGTGTCCATTCGAGCGGCGAGATACCGCTTTTTCCTTCCATACGATCCGCCAATGCGACCGCTTCCCGCCATTCGCACAAGGCTCCCTCGAGATTGCCGCGATCGTACTCGGCTTGCCCGGTTTCGCGCAATACGTAAAACAAAAGACGCCAATCCTGCGCGCTGTAGGCGTGTTCCCGCAGTTGCTCCAGTTCCCGCACAGCCTCTGGGTATTCTCCACACGCGCGGTGCACGCGCGCTAAAGTGAGTCTGTATTCGGCCAGGTTGCGCGTTTGCAACGATGCGCGCGGCAAGTTCTCGATCAACTGGCGGGCGACCTGCGGCCGTCCTGTCGCCAACTCATACTGCGCGAGGCGGATATTCGCCTGTAAAAGAAAATGCGGATCGAGTTCTGAGAGAAACGTTTCCACGGGCTCACCCAAGCGTTTTGCGAGCTCGATTAGCAACGTGTAAGATGGTTTCACCTTGCCAGACTCGATTTGACTGATCATGCTTGGCCTGACCAGATCATCAGCGAGATCGACCTGGCTCATGCCGCGTTGAATGCGAAGATCGCGAATTTTCTCACCGATTGACACACAGACACCCGCTTCCCCTAACATATGAGTAGAGTTTCACATATTGGCATTGTTTTGACAAGAAGCGATAGGGTTCTACAAAACAGATCTGGCTGTTGTTTGGCGAAACTTGCTACAATATGGACAGGTCAATGAGCGGGGGGAACCTTGTGCCGACAGTACTGGTTGTCGACGACGAAGCGTCCATACGGACATTGGTGGAATACAATTTTAGCCGCTCTGGGTTTCTTGTGGAGGGAGTCGCAGACGGTAAGACAGCTTACGACATCCTGAGCACGGATGCACGCAAGTATGATCTCGTCGTATTGGATTTGATGCTGCCCGGCATGGATGGCATGGAGGTGTGCCGACGGCTCCGCCAAGAGGGTGTCAAGATTCCCATCATCCTTTTGACAGCGCGCGATGAAGAAGTGGACTTAGTGCTTGGCCTCGAACTCGGTGCGGACGACTATGTCACCAAGCCATTCAGCCCGCGCGAGTTGGTGGCGCGCGCACGAGCTGTCCTGCGCCGCAGCGAAGCAAAGGAGTCGGAAGCCAAGCCCAATGCCGCAGGCAAAGTGTTGCGCGCCGGGCGGATTGTGCTCGACGTCGCGCGCCACGAGGTTCGCGTCGACGGCGTGCTCATGGACTTCACGCCGAAGGAGTTCGATTTGCTCCAATACTTTATGGAGAATCCGGAACATGTCTTGTCGCGGGATCAACTGCTGGATCGCGTTTGGGGTTACAGCAGCGCCACCGATACACGCATTGTCGACGTCCACGTTTCACACCTGCGGGAGAAAATCGAGGAGGATTCGAAGAATCCCGTTTACATTCGAACGGTCCGCGGCATCGGCTACAAATTCACGGAAGGCGTGTCTGCGAAATGACCAGCTTTCTGCTTGGACTGGCCATTGGCTTGGCTCTGTTGGCAGCGGGAATGTTGGTGCAGGCGGCGGCGTTTCGCAAATTGCGAAGCTATCTGCGCGATGCGATGGATGCCATTGTCGAGGGGCGCTACGACGTGCGCATGTACGACTATCGCAACAGGCCTTCCGAGGTCGTATTGTTTCGCCAGTTTAACCGGATGGCGGAGCGGATTGAAGAGACGCTCGCCGATATGTCGCAGGAGCGCGATATCTTGCGGCATATTCTGCAGAACATGACCACAGGTGTCATTTACCTGCGCAGCGATGGGCAGGTGCAGATGGTCAACCATGCGGCAGAACGCCTTTTTCGGCGCCCCAGTGAACAGTGGCAAGACCGGGACCATTGGATGGTTTTTCGCAACTACAATCTTGGCAGTGCCATTGATCACGCATTGCTTTTTGGCACCCCGTGGTCAGGTGAACTCGTCATCCGCGAGGGTGTCACGCTGACCGTTCGGTTGGTGCCCATCTCTGCCGATCCGCGCTTGCGTGCCAAGGCGGACGGCGCTCACGACGTGCTCATGCTCGTCAACGACGTCTCCGAGTGGCGTCGGCTCGAACGCATGCGCAGTGAATTTGTCGCCAACGTCTCGCACGAGTTGAAGACCCCCATCGCCGCCATCCGCGGTTTCGCAGAGACTTTGCTCGACGGCGGCGTCGACGAGGAAGCCCAACAAAAGTTTCTGCAGACCATCTACGACGAATCGATGCGCATGGGTAATCTGGTGTCTGACTTGCTTGAATTGTCGAAGTTAGAGGCAACCGACAGCCGTGTCGATCCAGTCGCCGTCGATCTCTACGAGGTCCTCGAACGGGCGGTGGATCGCATCGGGCCGACTGCCAGTGAGCGCGGCATTCGCATCGTCATACCACCGCGCGATCCGGTTCAGGTCTGGGCCGAACCAGACATGTTATTGCAGGTTTTCTTAAACCTTTTGGCCAACGCCATCCACTATTCGCCGCCGCAAAGTACCATCCGCGTCACCTGGGACGTGTTGGTGGACCGCATTAAGGTACACGTGCAGGACAACGGCATCGGGATTCCGCAAGAGTCGTTGGATCGCGTCTTTGAACGTTTTTACCGCGTACATAAGGATCGCAGCCGTGCTTCGGGAGGGACCGGTCTTGGCCTCGCCATCGTCAAGCACATCATCTCGTCGCTTGGCGGCGAGGTTGGCGTGGAGAGCGAGGAAGGGAAAGGGAGCGATTTTTGGTTTACGCTATCGCGACTTGATCGGCCGGTATCGGCGCGATCGCGCTGACGGACAGGGGGCGCGCCTGTGCATCGAGGTCTGACTTCTCGCTTTGCGTGGAAACGCCGCCTGAACGGGGTGTTGAACTGGGTCTTCCCGTCGGATGCAACGACATGTGCCATTTGCGGGCGCCCTGCCTTTACTGTCGGAGCTTCTTCTCCCTGGCCATCGCAATCGGAAAACTCGCGCCTGTGCGCGTTTTGTGTGCAGGATTTGGAGCGATGCCAGGTTGCGGTGGAGCGCCATGCGTTGCAGGTGGAGAACGCGCCCAATAGGCGGATTGATGTGTACAGTGGCATTGACTACGACGCCTTTGTGCGGACGTTGTTTCGATCTTTTAAGTACGACGGCGTCATTGAACTTGCACCGTTTTTTACGCATGTCTTGTTCGCCTGTTGGCAGGCGCTTGACGAGTTTGCTTGTGATTGCATCGTACCCGTGCCGACAGCGGCGGATCGAATCCGCAAGCGAGGGTATGATCACGTTCGCATTCTCGCAGAACGACTTGCCGGTAATGTACAATTACCCGTCCGTCCGGCATTGCTTCGCGTGCCGCACGCGGGTGCGTTTACACAGTCGCAGACGGCGAAAAATGCGGAGTTGCGGCGCCGGGAATTAGAAGGTGTCTTTGTCGCGAATTCGCGCGAGCCGATTCGCGGTCGGACCGTCCTTTTGCTCGACGACGTGGCGACGACCGGTGCCACGCTTGCGGCATGTGCGGACAGTCTGTTTGCCTTCGGTGCTAAAGGCGTGATCGCCATCGTCGCGGCGCGCGTGCGATAGCATGGCAGGAATTTGTCGAGAAAGCGCGAAACATGGGGGATAGGGAGGTCATTGGCATGGCTATCGCCAATTGTAAGCGGTGCGGGCGCTTGTACAACCGCGTAGGGCGCGACATGTGCCAGGATTGCATCCGCAAGGAAGATGATGTCTTGCTTGAGATTCGGCAGTATTTAAAGAAGCATCCGCAGGCGAACATCTATGAAGTTGCGGACGGCACGGCTGCGACGTATGAGGAGATTGTCGATTTTTTGCGCGATGGGCGCCTCATTCTGCGTGACAATCCGAATATGGCATACCCGTGCGAGCGGTGTGGCACGTTGACGCAGTCGGGGCGCTTGTGCGCCAATTGCACGCAGGCGCTGACTCAAGGATTGGGACAGGCAGCGGCTGCACTAAAGAGAGACGAAACACAAGGCAAGCGGGGAAAGGGATTTTTGAGCCGGTAAACCGTTGCCGGCGGGTGGAGAGTTAGGTGTCAGCGGTGGAAGCCGGAATGAACTTCGAAGATTATACCCAGTATGTGAATCGGCTTGCGAAGCGTCTGATTCGGTACCGACGGAGTGCCATGATTGATGAGTCAGATTTAGCTTCGGCTGCGCTCACGGCTTTATGGCAGAAGCAGATGGACCGTGGGCTTGTGGATATGACCTATGCTAAGCAAATTATCAAGTATGCGATGCTAGAAGTCTTGCGAAACTCTAACCTTTTAAAGACGCCGCGATCGGTGCCGATGCGACAAGCAATTCAAGCCTATCAGCGGTCTGTGGAGCAATCGGCGGCAGAACACCTTGCCACAAGCGATCCGATTGAAGAATGGGAGCAAGAGGAACTCATTCGTGAAGTCGGGGGAGTCATCGGCTCATTCGTTTACGAAGACCAATTGCTGCTGTCATTGGTGTTTGAGCAGGGACTCAGCTTTCGCGAGGTTGCGGAGGTGCTGGGGAGCACGAAGTCGGTCGTATATCATAGATATCGGGAACTCATCGCGGAGCTTCGCACAAAATTGGCCGTAGATCAGTTTGATAGCGCCAAGCGTTTGTAATGTAAATTCCATTGAAACGTTACGTAAGCAGGAGCGGTTCTCATCGCTCCTTTTCAATTTCTATCAACTCTCTCTTCATGTTGTTCGACAAAAACAAAAAAATTTTTACTCTGCTCGAACGATACGACAAATCGTGACGTTGTTATAGGTGAAGGGGCAAGGAGGGAAGCTCGATGTGGTCTCCGTCCAACTCGTTTGATGTCACTGGGAGTCGGCAAATATCTCAGACAACGAGTTCGCAAATTGCAGATGCGAGTCGATCGGACAAGATTAGACAACTGCAAGAAGCAATTCGTAACGGCACGTATACAGTGAATGTCAGTCATATCGCTAAGGCCATAGTTCAACAAGGGGTTCTTGATTCGGATGGCTGATGTCATAGATGCAGTTGCGCAATTAGAAGCGGCGACAGACCGGGTGCTTGCGGCTCTGAAGTCGGGCCGGACAGATGGGCTGTTGGAGCTTCTTACAGATCAATGTGCTCGATTGCAACAGGTAAAACCTGTCGAGATGGAACGGTGTTCGGAAGCGATGCATCGGATTGCACAAAAGGTTCGGATTCAGCAAATGTTGATCGAACAAGGGTTGAGTATTTCTGAGCATTTCCTAAAAAAGCTTTATCAAGGTCGTTCTTATAGTCAGTTGGCCTAAGGTTTTCGGTGAGGAGGTGACCAAAGATGGGTGTCTCAACGTTTATGCCGCTTTATGTCGGTTTGTCCGGGTTGGAAAGCATGCAACAAGCGGAAAGTGTCGTGGGTAACAATATTGACAATGCAAGTACGCCTGGCTATGCACAAGAACAGGTTAATTTTGTGGAAAATGAGCCGTTTCCGGCTGTGCCTGGTTCAGGTCCGGCTATTGCTGGTCAATTCGGTCAAGGCGTCGCAGTGGGGTCGGTTACTCGCCAGGATGATGCCTACTACGACGAGCAGGATCGTCAAAACCAAGGGACATATCAAATGTACGCGACGCACAGTTCCGTGCTGACGCAGATTCAAGGCATATTGAATGAGCCGAGTTCTACCAGTGTTCAAAACGCGGTGGACCAGTTTTTCAGTGCCTGGCAGGAACTTTCGAACAATCCGTCCGATGATGCTGCGAAGCAAGCGGTTATTACACAGGGGCAGGTTGTAGGACAAACGTTTCAGGTTGTTACACAACAACTTCAACAGTTGCAGAGTAACCTCACTGGAGTCGTCAATGGCCAACTGGCACAACTGAACCAATACGCACAGCAATTGGCGGACCTAAACAAACAGATTACACAGGTCAAACAGTCGGGTGAAAATCCAAACCAACTACTTGATGAACAAAGCAACATCCTGGACAAGATGTCGCAGTTGGCTGACATCACCTATACGCCCGACTCCGCTGGCGATGGCGGTGTGGATGTTACTGTAGGCAGCGGATCGAATGCGGTTCAGGTGGTCAAGGATGATACGTATTCGCCGTTCCCGAATGCTACAACAGCTTCGTCGCTGTCAACCAGTACGCCGGTCTCGCTTTCGTCATTGCAACCGCAACTGTCTGCTATCACATCGGGACAGATTGCAGGTAATGTGCAAGGGTACGACGATGCGAGCAACCTGCTCGGCAACATTGACTCTTTCTTGAGTAATTTTGCAAGCCAAGTGAACAGTGCGCTTGGCGGGCAGTCGTTTTTCTCCTACAGTGGTGGCGTTCTCTCCGTTGGTATCACATCGCCATCAGCATTGCAAACGGGACCTTCCGGTAATGCCGGCGATAATACCTACGCCATTGCGATGGTGAATCTGCAGACGACTACGTGGACTATCAATTGGAATTACAGCCAGCAGGCCAATGGGGGCTCGTCGGTATCCCAAAGTGTAACAGGTACTCCGGATCAACAACTGGCGGCGATGGTATCTGGCGTTGGTACGGAAGCGTCAGGTGTTACGTTTAGTGAGAATACGGCGAATGCCTTGCAGGAGCAAAGCTCGCAACTGCGCCAATCTGTCTCAGGTGTATCACTTGATGAACAAGCTTCATACATGGTGGAGTTTCAAAATGCCTATGCGGCTGCTGCTAAGTACATCACGACTTTTCAATCGATGATGCAAAGTCTACTGAATATGGTTCAGTCCTAAGGAGGTGAAAGTGGGATGCGCGTGACGCCGTGGATGGAACAGCAGCAATTCCTGTATAACATCACGAACATCGATACTGCAATGCAAAATACGCAAGAGCAGTTGTCGACCGGCAAGACATTGAATAAGGCGTCAGACAATCCCTTGGCTGTATCCGAGGATATGAACTTGGCCTCGGAGGTTCAGGAGACATCGGGTTACCTGTCAACGATCTCGACAGGACTTACATGGATGAACAATACATCCACCGCGCTCCAAGGGATCATTTCTCAACTGCAAGAAGTCCAGTCCGATGTGGTACAGGCTTTGAACTCGACCAACATGAGCGCCGGCGGCCAGCAAGGGCTTGCGGATACGGTTGGCCAGTTGATTCAAGGAATCTATCAAACGGCAGATCAGCGCCAGGGGAACAACTACATTTTTGGGGGACAAGCATCTCAGACTCAACCAAGTACATACCTCAAAAAAACACCGTCCGACTCCCCGGCAGCGGTGCCGAGCGGCGCGGCGTCGGAAATCAACTATCAAATCGCTTCGGGCGTCAGCGTCTCGATTTCGGTGACGGCTTCGGACATTTTTCTTACGGCGCCAGGCTCTTCGCCGAACTTGCAAGATACACTGAACAGCATTCAGGCTGACTTGTCGTCGGGCAATCACGCCAATTTGCAACAAGACTTGAATGACCTGAATGCCAATCTCACACACGTGATTAACCTAAATGCTGACTTGGGGTCGCGTATCCAGAGGTTTACGACTGCTCAGAATCAGCTACAACAATATAGCACCAATCTTACCAACGAGAAGGGGGGGATTGAAGGGGCGGATATGGCGCAGGTGATCACGCAGTTCACCACCGACCAGACCGTCTACACTGCGGCTTTGCAAATGGGTGCGCAAATCCTACTCCCCTCTCTCGTAAACTATTTGCCCAATTCATAATTTTGGGTAAAATAACTTTTCATCCTTTGAGGAGGTCTTATCATGGCTCTTGATTTCAGTGTGAACAACAATGCATCCGCATCGAGTATTCTTTCGAATCTGTCCGCAGTCAATAACGCGCTCAACACCTCGTATACGCAATTGTCGACGGGTAACAAAATCAACAGTGCAGCAGATGATCCGGCGGGCTATGCCATTGCCCAGCAGATGACGGCGCAAGTCAACGCTTTGAACCAATCCGTGCAAAACGCGCAAAATGGCATCAGCATGCTTCAGACCGCGTCCGGCGCGATGAATCAGGTCAACAACATTCTTCAGACTATGAACACGTTGGCTGTAGAAGCGGCTAACGGAACAGAGAACAGCACAGATCTCTCGAACTTGAATCAAGAGATGGCTGCTCTGCAGAATCAGATCAACAATATTGCGTCCCAGACGAAATTTAATACGATGACGCTGCTTGATGGTTCTCTTGCAACCAGCGGCGTTACATTCCAGATCAACACCGACGGTACAACAAATTCTCAACTGAGTATTACCATTGCGTCTGTTAAGGTTGGTGCCTTGTTCGGAGGGACTATTAACATTACATCGCAAACGCTCGCGCAACAAGCCATCACTTCGATTCAAAATGCGATTACAAGCCTGTCTGCTTACCAGGCGAACGTAGGTGCTGTGGAAGACCAACTGAATTACACCGTGTCGAATCTGCAAAACACGGCGGAAAACCTGCAGAACGCTCAGTCCACCATTACCAACACAGACATGGCGCAGGCGTACACGCAGTTCAGCCAACAACAAGTGCTTCAACAGGTCGGTCTGGCAATGCTTTCACAAGCGGATCAGCAGCCGGACGCAATCCTCAAGCTGTTGCAATAAAATTGAGTCTGTCATCGGCCGATATGTATATCGGCCGATGGACCTTTGAAAGGGTGGATCTCCTGTGTCAATTTCATCAACCAGTTCCAACTCAATGGCTAACTTGCTTCAGCAGTTGAATACTCTGTCAAATCCAAGTGGGACAGGTTTGCCGGTGTCCCAGTATGCCCAAGATTTACAACGAATTTTGACGCAAGAATTAGAAACCCCCTCTAATAATGAATTGTCGCAATTAAGTTCACAACAAACCGCATTAACCGGGCTACAAACAGCCTTGCAGACATTTGAACAAGCTACCGAAACGTTATCCAGCTTGCAAAGTTGGAGTACAGTGACTGGAACATCGAGTGATCCAACTTCGTTCACGGTCACCGTGCAACCGGGTGCACAGCCAGCCATGTATTCCTTGCAAGTGACATCTCTGGCAAGCAGTCAAACATCGATTCAGAATCTCTCTTCACAATTCCAGACGAGTGCTGACGGTAGTTCGAACCTTTCTTCGGGTACCATTGTTCTCACAAACACTGTGAACAGCAGTAAGACGGCCACGATTAATGTGTCGACAGGGGAATCATTAAACGATATTGCAGCGGCCATCAACCAACAGACATCGACCACAGGTGTACAGGCTTCTGTGTTAACGAACGGGCAAAATCAATACTTTTTGTCGCTGTCATCGGTCAATACGGGAACGGCAAACGGATTTACCATCAGTGGAAGTTTAATCGGCAGTGGAACTGGCCAAATCCAATTCGCTACCACGAATGCGACGGATGCATCTATCACGCTTGACGGGCAAACCATGACGTCGTCGACCAACACGTTTCAGAACTATATTCCCAATGTAACAATCCAGGTGTCACAGACGATGTCGAGTGCCGGAACGCTCACACTTTCTACGGATGCAAGTGGAGCGGAGAAAGCTGTTCAGACGTGGATGACAGCATATAACACATTGATGGACACGATTAACAAGGACACTGCGTACACCCCGCCTTCGGCAGGGAGTTCGTCGACACAGGGAACCGCAGGGCCATTGTTTGGCGATCCGCTAGCCATGGATTTGTTGCGCCAATTACCGGCGGCTGTGAGCGCGTCGATATCGACGTCAAGTTCTGCAATTAACTCATTAGCGTCCATTGGTATCGTGATCGATCCTTCGAATGGACACTTGGAGTTTCAGTCTACTTCTGGTTTTTCCAGTGCAGCGGGAACCTTGCCTGATGGGCAAAGCATGTTTGAATCAGCTTTATCTTCCGATCCCACTGCAGTTCAACAGCTTTTCGGTGTCGTTTCCACGACCGCTAGCACGGCAATTCCACAATCCGGTGTGCTCGGAAATGTGTACAACCTGATGAATAACCTGCTTTTGGGGAATTCGAGTGGTAGTGGTACAAGTCCAATTGAGGGCGAGTTGAATGCCATTTCTGCACAGCAGACGAGCATTCAAAATTACTTAAACCTTGTTCAGCAGCAGATTACGAATCAAGTCAACAACTACACGAACCAGTTGAATCAGTTGAATTCTGTGATGGAACAAGCACAGGCGCAGATGAAACAAATCTCGGCCATGTTTGGAACGTCGGCGTCGTCCTCATCAGGTGGTATACTGTAATGCCGAATGTCATGCAATCTGAGGATGCCACAGCAGAACGACTTCGGGTGTTAGGGCAATTGGCGATTGACTTGTTGATGGAGCACAGGCTGCAGGAAGCCGTCGCGGTCATGATGACCCGGGGTAATATGCTTGCAGGTTGGTCGACTATCGATACTCGGAACATCAGAGATGGTGTTTTAGAAAGAATCCTAGACCAAACGAACCAAATTTTTGTGCTAGCAACCCGGTATCATGAGGAGATCTCGGAGCGACTACTAGCCCTGTTAGATGTTTCACCTGCCATGAAGGCCTATGCAAAGGTGCAGTTTATATCGTCAAGTCATTCAAAAGCGCAAATAAGATAGGAGATCAAGATGTTACTTTCAGCCTGCTTGATCACGAAGGACGAGGAATTGACTCTAGCGAGATGTCTAGATTCCCTTAAAGGTGTTGCTGATGAGATTATCGTGGTCGACACGGGTTCTCAAGATAAGACAGTTGAAATTGCACGTGCCTACGGTGCCAAAGTGTATTTTCATGAATGGGATGGCGACTTCGCCACGGCTCGAAATGCTGCGCTTGAGCGTGCATCGGGTGAGTACGTACTGGTGATAGATGCCGACGAGTTTTTGGATTCCGCGGATAAGTGTCATATTCGCGCTAAACTCTTGGAATCTAGGGCCGAAGGTTATTTCGTTGGCATCGTGAATTACATGGGGACTTCGGCGAGGTATCAGACTTCCTCTCCTGTTCAGGTACTCCGGATTTTTAAGAATGGATATCGATATTCAGGCTCGATTCATGAGCAAGTATTGCCGGCCGTGATAGAAAGCGGAGGTCGCATCGAGACACTAAATCTGCGAGTTCACCACTTGGGGTACCTGCATGAATTCGTTGTGTACAAGGGAAAGCCAGCGCGGAATATGGAACTTTTGCAAAGAGAACTGGACAAAGATCCGGATAGCTTGTTTCACATCTCTAATATGATGGCTGAGTGCATGCGTGTACAGAGCTATGAAGAGGTTGTGAAGCTTGGTAAGCATGGATTTGAGGTTTTCCAAAAGAACCCGAATCACGCTACTCACCTGCTTGCTCGGCTTTTGAAAATGTTGGTTGTGGCCCTATCGATGACGGGTGAAACGACCGAGGCTATCAAGTATGCGGAGCGGGGGGAAAATATCTTCCCGTACCTCCCTGATATCCGCATGGATCATGCACACGCGCTCATCGAAGTCGGTCGCATTGATGAGGCGTTGCCTATACTGCTTTACTGCAGGGAATTGGGGGATGTGAAGAATCCTTTGATTGACACGGTTCCCGGGCTAGGCAGCTTTCTTGCGGCCGCAGAATTGGGAAAGGCATGGCTGCTCTTAGGCGACACATTTTGTGCTACTGAATGGTATTTGACGAGTTTGCAAGAGAACGTTAGGCAGGAGAACATTGTCTGGTTTTTGGTAAATCTTCTACCTTTAGAACATGATTCAGTCCGCGTACGGTTGTACGATATATGCAAACAGGATTCTGTTTGTTTCGCGTATTTTGTTCAGGCGTGTGCCGTTCAAGGCGTGAAGGATTGGCACCATTGGATATCACAAATTCCACGTGGTCCACTGACAGAGACGCTGATCGAACGGTTGCATTGGATCGAAGCATTGACGGCATCCAAGCAATCTATGGATGTGTATACGAAATCGAATCCGTGTGCCGAAGCCCAGATATTACTGGGTTTATATTATCTGGAACACGGTGATACACAAGCAGCTCAAGAATGGCTGGCGAATACTGATTCGCGCGGCCAAATGATTCTCCAGTGGCTTTCAGACGGACATACCGAGGTTCAGATTGCAGACGTCTTGATGGAACTCATGCTTTTGCATGCTAGGAGATTACTAACCGCATGGTTGCCGAGAGCTGCGGATAAGTATACGGTACTCCCAACGATACTTGCCAGCCCCTTGCGTGATGTACTCATTGAGGTGGAGTGGGTAGGAGAACACGGGTGGGAGTGCGAATTTCGGGCAAACCGCGCTTTCCAACATGGCGATATTACGGAAAGCGTATCCTGGCTAGAGAAAGCGATGGAGTATCCACCCAGTGTACGTCGTGTTGTGATCGAAGCTGACATTGCGTTGGCTCACGGGAATGTGGAGCTTGCACGCAGTGTTGTAGAGCAGGGGGTAATGATCTTCCCGTCATCAGAACTGCTCAAACGAATTGCGAGCCAATTGGAAGTCCGTCAGCGTCGTGTAAAACAGATGGACGAATTGTTGCAATGGATCGAAGGAGATGAGGGCATGAATCCACATCGTGCATATCAGTCATCTGCATTGACCATGCCTTTGCAGGTTAAGCTTGTGAAACTTCACGAACGCGCAGTTGAGTGCGTGGAACAAATCCGTATTCTCAGTGAACAAGGAGAGATTATGGAGGCTCGTAAATACATTCAATATGTACAAGATATTATTACGTTCCTCAGAAGTAGTACGGATTGCTCGACAGAGGCCGGAAAGGCAGCGGACGCGTCGTACGCATTTTATTATAAAATGTTGGTTAAGTGGTATTTACAACCAAGACTTATTCCAGAAGAGATGGATTCTATGCGTTCATTTTGGGAATCCTGGATCGATACGTGGAAGAGCGTGACGCCTAAAGTGTGACAATGGCAGGCGTACTGAAAAATCATTGCTCTTCTGCTGAAATTAGAAATGCCGCTCGAAATTCGGGCGGCATTTCTTACTCCTATATTTTGCTGTCAATCCTCACGGGCGCTTTCCAATGGTAATCAGTTCAGAATTGGTGACATAACTCCATCGCCCAGAGTCCTGGTGCAACTCTGATATGAGCCTTTCGAATTCCTCATTTGTAATAAGTCTGTTTGCAATGATGTGCTCTTTACTTTCCATAAACTGTTGTATAGCCATCTGCGTGGCCATACCATCGTGTGAAACAAAGGAAAATTGCGCTTGTGGCAGTACAAGCGTATTCACGACTTGAAATCCATTGCTGTGCAGCATAATTGGAATCTTTCGGCCGATTATTCGGTCACCACCTCTTAGGGATTGCAATTTAGCAAAAAGGCTTCTCAGCTGTACGAAAGCAGTAGGCTCCTCGGGATATGTGATGGAGAGCTGGTCATCGATGTCTATGATGCAAACCAAACCACCCGGTCTAAGCACACGAAAAATTTCTTGCAACGCATGTTGCGGGTCTGATAAATGTTGGAATACAAAACGACTGACCACATAATCAAAGGTGTCGTTCGAATACGGGAGCTGGTACACATCGCCGACTTCACAAGTAACTTGTGAAAGCGGATGTAGCCCTTGTGACGCTTGAATATCCGCCAACATACTTGTGGCTAATTCGATGGCGGTCATGTCATGGTCCATTGCATGCACCACTACACCTGAGGAGGCAGCGATATCGAACGCTAATGCGCCGAAACCCGTTCCTAAATCCAGGACTTTCATCCCTTCTTGAATATGGAGAACAGGCAGTATGGCTCTTCGCGTGAGCGCGGTTTTCAGAGTTTGCTCCAGTAACCAGTGATGCGGCAGATCCCTTTGCTGTGTATAGGCTTGCCAAACTGAATCGATGGCTTGAAATCTATCATGTAAAGAGTTCAAAGTACTCATGCTCCTTTGTAAATCCTGCAGACACTGTAAGTTCGTCCACCTGCGTCGTTACTTGTCAGTATACAGGTGAAGCACCCTCTGAGGAATCAAATCTGACCATTCCTCTTTTCGGCCGTTAGGTCTATAATGTAGCCACCACGAAGGAGGAGTTGTCAATGAAGATTCAAGTTCATGGCGACAACATTTCTGTCACTTCGGCTCTTCAGGAATACGTGGACAAAAAGATTGGGCGTTTGACCCGGTATTTTGAGGGTGAGGCGGACAAGCAGATTCACGTAACGATGGCGGTTGAAGGAACGTACCACCGCGTTGAAATGACAGTGCACGTACATGGTGTCATCTTCCGAGCGGAAGAGAAGTCGCAAGACATGTACGCCTCCATTGATTTGGTCACAGATAAACTTGAAGAACAGGTTCATAGATATAAACAAAAACTGAATCGACGCTTTCGCGCTCGCGGCCTGCGCACACAAATCCGGCATCGTGGATGGTCTGACGATATCCTGGATGTAGATGAAGATTTGCGCGTCGTCCGCGTCAAGCGCTTTCCCATCAAGCCGATGGACGTCGAAGAGGCCATTATGCAGATGGATCTCCTTGGCCATGATTTCTTCGTTTTCACCAATGCCGAGACGGAAGAAGTCAATGTCGTGTACCGCCGTAAACGGGGCGATTACGGTCTCATCGAGCCACAAGGTTAATCGAGTTTGGCCTCGAGATGTGACTCTCGCGTGAGGCTATATCAGTGGCGTGAATGCTTTGCTTGACTACACTTTTAACAGCAAGGGGCTTCCCGCACCAGAAACATGGGGCCGGGAAGCCCCTTCTTACATAGAGGAATTTTGGGGAACATGGTGTCCTATTTCTTTATGTTGTGATATCCTGCATCGCTACGGTACAATCTTTAGATAGAAGTTGATCGCGATATGGGGGTGTAACCGTTCGGTGGGACTCCTCAAACAGGTCTTTAATTCGAACGAACGAGATATTGCCCGATTGCGCCGTAAGGTGGATCGGATTAATGCGCTCGAATCACAATTCGAGGCAATGACAGATGCGGAATTGCAAGCGATGACACCCGCGTTCCGGGAGCGGCTTGCCAACGGAGAAAAGTTGGACAATCTGTTGCCTGAGGCGTTCGCAGTCGTACGTGAGGCCGCCAAGCGCGTCTTTGGTCAGCGCCATTATGACGTGCAGCTGATGGGTGGCATGGTACTACACGAAGGCCGGGTGGCCGAGATGAAGACCGGTGAAGGTAAGACGCTGGTGGCGACCTTGCCTTCATACCTGAACGGGTTGACGGGAAACGGCGTGCACGTCGTTACGGTCAACGACTACTTGGCCAAACGCGATGCGGAATACACCGGTCAAGTGCACCGTTTCCTCGGCCTTACCGTCGGCTACAACGGACACGACATGACCCCGGCGCAGAAACGTGAAGCGTATATGGCCGACATCACGTACGGGACAAACAACGAGTTTGGGTTCGATTATCTGCGCGACAATATGGTGATGACACTCGACGACATGGTACAGCGCCGCCTACATTTCGCCATCGTCGACGAGGTGGACTCCATTCTTATCGACGAAGCAAGGACTCCCCTCATCATTTCCGGGCCGGCCGAGAAGTCCGCGGATCTTTACTTCCGCGCGGACCTGCTCGTGCGCCGCTTGAAGCCTGAGGAAGACTATGAAGTCGACGAGAAGATGCGTACCGCCAACCTAACCGACTCTGGCGTCCGCAAGGCAGAGTCTTACTTCGGCGTGAGCAATTTGTTCGATCCGGACAATGTCACGCTCATGCACCACATCACGCAGGCTCTGAAGGCGCACGGTCTCATGCACCGTGACAAAGACTATGTCGTGATGGGCGACGAGATTTGCATTGTCGACGAGTTCACCGGTCGTCTGATGGAAGGCCGGCGTTACAGCGAAGGTCTGCACCAGGCCATCGAGGCCAAGGAAGGCGTCCGCGTCCAAAACGAGTCGAAGACCTTAGCCACCATCACGTTGCAAAACTACTTCCGCATGTACGAGAAGTTATCCGGCATGACGGGTACAGCGAAGACGGAGGAAAAAGAGTTCGTCGAAATTTACGGTATGGATGTCGTCGTTATCCCGACGAACCGACCTCTTGCCCGCAAAGACCTGGGCGATGTCATCTACAAAACGGAGCGCGCCAAGTTCAATGCGGTTGTCAACGACGTCGTGGAGCGACATCGCGTCGGGCAACCTGTCCTCGTAGGTACGACTTCCATCGAGAAGTCGGAGATCGTATCGCACCTTCTGCACCAGCGTGGTATCCCGCACCAAGTGCTGAATGCGAAGCACCATGCGCGTGAAGCGGAGATCGTCGCACTTGCAGGCCAGCGCGGTATGGTCACCATTGCCACCAACATGGCAGGGCGCGGTACCGATATTCTGCTCGGCGAAGGTGTGCCGGAATTGGGTGGCTTGCACATCATTGGCACGGAGCGGCATGAGAGCCGGCGTATCGACAATCAGCTGCGCGGTCGTGCAGGGCGCCAGGGAGATCCCGGTTCATCACAGTTCTTTCTGTCGCTTGAAGACGATTTGCTGCGTCTATTTGGTTCCGAGAACATTCGCCGCCTGATGGATCGCCTTGGTCTCGAAGAAGATCAACCGATTGAGCACAAGATGTTGACTGGCGCCATGGAGCGTGCACAGAAAAAGGTCGAAGGTAATAACTACGATCTGCGCAAACACGTCCTCCGCTACGACGACGTGTTGAATAAACAGCGCGAGGTGATTTATCGCCAGCGCCGCCAGATTCTTGAGCGTGACAACCTACGTGAAGTCGTCGAGGGGATGTTAGACGATCTCGTCGATCACATGCTTGAGGTCTATTGCTCCGAAGAGCAAATTCCTGAGGATTGGGACATTCCGGCGCTGATTCAGTATGCGGAAAACCATTTCCTCTTACCAGGGCAGGTCGACGAATCATCGCTGCGCAAGCTCGATCGCGATGAAATCAAGGCCCATTTGCTCGAACTGGCAAAATCCAACTATGATGCGCGCGAGGAAGAGCTACAAGGCTTTTTGCGCGAGCTTGAACGGGTCGTCTTGTTGCGCGCTGTCGACTCCAAATGGATGGATCACATCGACGCGATGGATCAGTTCCGGCAAGGCGTCCATCTGCGTTCATATGGCCAGGCCGACCCTCTGGTGATTTACCAGAAGGAAGGCTTCGAGATGTTCGAGGCGATGATCCATTCCATCGAAGAAGAGGTTGTGCTTTACGTCTTCAAGGCGACGTTGCAGGCGGCACCACAACCGATTCAGGCGCATGGTGCAGTGCCTGTGCAGGGCGGTTGAGTCCGTCGTCCCTCGAAAGGCGCAGCGTCGCTGCGCCTTCTTGTTTTGGAGAGGTAAATGGATGAAGCGTGTCACAGAGTTATGGGTGTCTTTGATACAATACCTTGGGAAAATTACGCGAGGAGTGACGAGTTCATGGCAGAGACGTTTGGCGAGCTTCGCCAAGACTTAAAGACAATGGCCACCAGGTTGGCGGATTTCGGGAGGTCTCTTTGACGTCCCTAATAAGGAAAACCGTATTGCGACGCTTGAGTCGCTGATGGCCGAACCAACCTTTTGGGATGATCAAGAAAAGGCGCAAAAGATCATCGGTGAGATGAATGCACTCAAGTCGGTCGTCGACAAGATGAACGAGCTGACAAGTTTGCATGCCGATGCAGAAGTCGCCTTGCAACTTGCCCAAGAAGAGAACGACATGGACTTGTTCGCCGAGGCGAACACGATGGCTGAGAAGCTGAAGGACGGCATCGATTCGTTCGAGCTCCAGTTAATGCTGTCGGGTGATTACGATGCCAACAATGCCATCGTCGAATTGCATCCAGGTGCAGGTGGCACGGAATCTCAGGACTGGGCATCCATCCTGCTTCGCATGTACACGCGCTGGGCGGAAGACCATGGGTACAAGGTTGAGGTCTTGGATTATCTGCCCGGTGACGAGGCTGGTATCAAAAGTGTGACGTTGCGGATTAAAGGCCATAACGCGTACGGCTATCTGAAAGCGGAAAAAGGTGTCCACCGCCTTGTGCGTATCTCGCCGTTTGACGCCTCCGGGCGCCGCCATACGTCGTTTGCGTCGGTCGATGTCATCCCTGAGATCGCAGAGGATGACACGACGATTGAAATTCGTCCGGAAGAATTGCGGATCGATACGTATAGGTCAACGGGGGCAGGTGGGCAGCACGTCAATACGACCGACTCAGCCGTGCGGATCACGCACCTACCGACAGGTATCGTCGTCAGTTGCCAGAGCGAGCGTTCACAGATTCAAAACCGCGCCGTTGCAATGGAATTGTTGAAGGCGCGTCTGGCTGCCAAGCGCCAGGAGGAGCGCGAGGCGGAACTCGCCGAACTGCGCGGAGAGCAAAAGGAAATCGCATGGGGCAGTCAGATTCGCTCCTACGTGTTCCATCCGTACTCGCTCGTCAAGGATCACCGCACGAACCAGGAGGTTGGCAACGTTCAGGCTGTCGTCGATGGTTTGCTCGATCCGTTTATTCACGCGTACCTGCGATGGCAGCTCGCGCGCGAACAGGCACGCGAGTCAGGCCATGCCGCGCAATAAGTCATAAACATTGGCTACGAGTCAAAAACTAATGCCAAGTCGGCATCATTTGCCGCTTGGCATCTGTATGATCGCAATCGCTTGATGTACAATGAGTCCCGGAATATATACAAGAGATTGGGGAAGTGGTTGGAGTGGAGATGGAGAACAACACTCGTCAATTGCCGCCGCACGTCTTTGTCCTATTCGGTGCCACGGGCGACCTCGCCCATCGTAAACTGTTTCCGGCTTTATACCAGCTTGAGAAGAAGGGCCTCATGCCAGAAGGGCTGAGCATCGTCGGCACGGCGCGCCGCGACTACACGACGGAAGCGTTCCGCGATGAAGTACATAAGGCGCTCGTCTCCTTCGTGAAGGAAGGTGTGGAAGACGACGTCTGGTCGCGTTTTATGGCGCGTGTCTTTTATGTTCCAGGCAATGTCGACAACGAGGACGACTTCCGCAAGTTGCATCAGTTTGTTCTCGACATTGAAAGCAAGAAAGACCACGGCGGCAATCGCTTGTTCTATCTGTCGATGGCGCCGCGTTTCTTTGGTGAAACGGCGTTGTATCTGAAGAAGGTTGGCCTTGCCGATACGAAAGGCTGGCGCCGCCTGATTATCGAGAAGCCATTTGGCCACGACTACAAGTCGGCAGCCGAATTGAACGACCAGCTCTCGAGTGCCTTCGCGGAAGAAGAGATTTACCGTATCGATCACTACCTTGGTAAAGAAATGGTGCAGAATATCGAGGTCATTCGCTTTGCCAACTCGATGTTCGAGCCACTTTGGGACAACCGTTCCATCGCCTCGGTACAGATCACCTCGAGTGAGACGGTCGGCGTTGAGGATAGGGCATCGTACTACGAGACGTCAGGCGCGTTGCGTGACATGGTGCAAAACCACATGCTGCAAATGGTCATGATGACCGCCATGGAGCCGCCTAGCCGCTTGCACACGGAAGCTATCCGCGACGAAAAGGTGAAGGTGTTGCGTTCCTTGCGCGCGTACAAGGAAGATGAAGTCGGCCAGTATGTCGTACGCGGTCAGTATACGGCTGGCGAGATCGGCGGCAAGGCAGTTCCGGGTTACTTGGAAGAGCCAGGCGTTGCTCCGGATTCCAAGACCGAAACCTTTGTTGCGGCAAAGCTGTTCATCGACAACTTCCGTTGGGCGGGCGTGCCATTCTACATTCGTACCGGCAAGCGGATGCCGGTGAAGTCGACCGAGATCGTCATCCAGTTCCGCAACATGCCGAAGCACCTGTACTTTAACCAGGACGGCAATCTCGGTCCGAACCTGCTCGTCATTCGGATCAATCCGGTGGAAGGCATGTACATGCAGATGAACGTCAAGCGCCCAGGTACAGACAACGTCGTCGTGCCGATTGCCATGGAATTCAGCCAATCGGCAGATAAGTCACCGGAGGCCTATGAGCGCTTGTTGCACGATGCAATGCATGGCGATTCAACGTTCTTCACGCGCTGGGACGAAGTATCCCTGGCATGGAAGTTTGTCGACCCCATCGCACACGCGTTTGCCAACAACACGGTACCGTTGCACACCTATAAAGCTGGTGAATGGGGACCAAAGGCTGCGCATGATCTCGTCAAGGAGCAGCCGGGTCTGTGGTGGCCTCTTTACGGTAATGAGTCGCCGATGGATAACCTTGAGCATGCGACCGGTCACCCGGTGGAGGTGAAACGGTAAATGGCGAAGTTCTATGATATCAGCATGCTGATCCATGCTGATATGCAGGTGTACAAGAATAAGGACGAAAAGCGTCCACAGTTCGAGACGACATCCGACTTCACGACTGGCAGTGCGCACGAGACGCGTTTGCATCTCGATGCGCACACCGGTACGCACATAGATGCGGAACTGCACATGGTTCCGAATGGAAAGACCATTGAGGCTATCGGGTTGGAGAAACTGATTCGGTCCTGCCGCGTGATCGACCTAACGTCGGTCACCGGAGGTATTTCGAAGGCGGATTTGGAGCCGCACAATCCGCAGGCAGGCGAGTTTTTGCTGTTCAAGACGCGTAACTCATTCGAGGAGACGTTCAACTTCGAATTTATCTACTTGGCTGCGGATGGTGCCGAGTACTTGGCGAGTATCGGGGTTGGCGGTGTTGGCATCGATGGGCTTGGCGTCGAGCGCGCGCAACCGAATCATGAGACGCACGTGTCGCTTCTGTCGAAGGACATCGTGATTTTGGAAGGCTTGCGCCTGAAGGACGTCCCGGCAGGTCGTTATTTCATGGTTGCGTTACCTTTGAAATTGACGGGGATTGACGCAGCACCTGCGCGTGTCGTGTTGTTTGAGGGCGTGCCGGAGATTACATTTGCATGAGCGACAAGTGTCGAGAGTCACGTGTTGTAAGCGGGGGCTTTATGCCGACTCTTGCCAGTGTGAACAGAATTTCGATTAAGTTGTGAGTAATGGGCGTGACAAGCCGGTGTGGCTATGCTATAATAAGCATTGTCGCACCGGGCCCATAGCTCAGTTGGTTAGAGCGGCCGGCTCATAACCGGTTGGTCCTAGGTTCGAGTCCTAGTGGGCCCACCAGTGAGAACTGTGGATTAACAGTATATGCGGGTGTAGTTCAATGGTAGAACTCCAGCCTTCCAAGCTGGTAGCGTGGGTTCGATTCCCATCACCCGCTCCATAGGTCTATAGAAAGAATTAAGGCCGTTGCCCGGTGTGAGGTAGCGGCCTTTGCGGTATGGTTACGAACTTTAGTGCATTTCTACTTAGAAACTTTAACTATATAAGCTGATATCCCGTCTATAGTATCCAATTTGTATCATCAAGGGGATTAAGTGTCATTTGGTCTTTACTATAGTCGTTAAGACCTCATACAAGTATGTTTACAACGACGCTGGACGATGTATTGGAGCAACGCATGAAAGTATTTTGAGTTGGGCCGAGCGTTCTCAGTTCCATATCAAAGTTTAATTACAATGCCCTAGATTGCGACTGTGGCGCTTCTTAGCCTTGGTCTGTTTATTAGCTTCCAGTAGTGCATTCACACTGAAGTGTCACGATTGTTTGAAATTGTTTGCATTGAAATGTTGTGTCTCACTAGGAATTTGGTAGTGATGGTTAGCGTGTCACGAAGCGGGTGCGTATCGGTATAATTGTGGCACCGAGCCCTACTTTGCCGCTCGTTATGGTGGTTGCCATGAAAAGGCGTGCATTAGCCTCATTCAAACGAAATTCGACGTAGGCGAGTTGCGCCTTTTTAAGTATGCTTAGTGCTGTAAATAAAAATCTATAACTTTGGGGGCCGAGAAGTTGCGTATTATACATACTCTTCCATTGATGGTGCGGTTGGCATCTCAAAATCAGGATGTTGAAATGTTAAAGACATGTCTGTCTACATTGGGTAAGTCTGAGGAGAACAACGTCGTTATTTATAACCAAGGTATCTTGTCGAACCATGATATTCAGCTCCTAGCGGCGCAGACTGGTGTTAAGGTGGATATCATAGGTGACGGGTTGAATGTTGGTATTCCCGAATCCAGACAGGCTATGTTCGAACATATATGGGATAGGTACCCGTCCATTCCTTATATATCAGAGATACACGTGGATATGGCGTTTCCGAAAGATTGGTACGTTGAATTGATAGATTTCTTGGAACGAACAGATGAACCTATGGTCTGCCCTGGTATTGTAACGCAAAACGGCTCAATGGAGCCTGATGGTGTGCACGGAATTGACTTGAGAGAGCTCTCTACCGAATTGCTTCTTCAGTTGTTGCGTAGTTTGCAACAAGATAAAGTTGCCCTGGGCTTTGTTCATCCAGTGATTCATAAGGCGGAAGTCTTAAAAGCGGTTGGTGGTTATGATACAGGTTTTTTAACGGGGAAACAGGGGTTTGAGGATGATAGCCTTCTGCTCGGCTATTTGTACTACATGGGGATTCGTACGGCTTGGCGTCCCAAGTGTGTTTTGAAGTCGAGAGTCTATCACGCGTATATGGCTCAACGAAAGCACTTAGAGAACATCCATGGCGAGTTGCAAAGAAATCTAAGTGGGCTATTTAACCAATATGGCGCCTATGGATTTAAGCACCTGAATGACATACATCCCGACAAAGACTTTTTCGAAACGCTGTATCAGCAAGTGAAGGTGTCATGGAAAAATACATAAGGTAGGTGTGATAAAACACAATGGTGACAGATGGCGTGGTGTGGGAAGGGCCTCAAATGGTCAATAGCAGTCTGGCATTGGTCAATCGATATTTGTGCTTAGAACTCATTCGTAGAGGTGTCCCACTTTCTGTAATCCCAACGCAACGTGACACATTACCGGATGACTGGTTTCAGGGTGCTACTTCGTTGAGATCCTGCTATGAAGCGAGTTGCACAGCGAATTGTATACACGTTCGACAGCAATGGCCACCAGTTTTAAAACCGTCGAATGCCCGGATCCAAATCTTTTTTCAGCCTTGGGAGTATGGGCCTATACCTGAGGATTGGGTATCATTTATACGTACGCACGTGCATGAGGTCTGGGTGAATAGTAAATATACAGAGCTCGGTTATTTGAGGTCAGGTATTCCTCAAGAGATGATATTCAGTTTTCCACTTGGAGTTGATACCGACATATTTAAGGTAGATGGTCCAATATATCCATTAGAAACTAGTAAAAAGTTCAAGTTCCTTTTTGTTGGAGGAACAATTTTTAGAAAAGGTATTGATAAGGTCCTTGAAGCATATATAACGGCGTTCAAGCCGAGCGACGATGTTTGCCTCGTAGTGAAGGATTTTGGAACTAGGACCTTTTACGCAGGGCAGACGTACCACGAAAAAATTTTGGAAGCCTCTCTAGATCCGAATTTACCCGAGATACTCTATATCGATGATGAGTTAGCGCCAAATGAGATGGCTGCATTGTACCGAGCTTGTGATTGTCTTGTGCATCCATATCGCGGTGAAGGTTTTGGCTTACCTATTCTGGAGGCTATGGCATGCGGCATTCCGCCCATCATTCCTGACTTGGGTCCTGCGGTTGAGTTCACATCGCCGAAATGTAGTTATCGTGTCAAATCGAAAGCCACCACTTTTTCGAACGCTGGTGACCTTAGGACCGCTCTTCCAGCAGAAATTATTGATACTGACGTGCCATGCTTGGTGAAAACCATGAAGTCTATTGTTCAACATCAGGAATTGAATCGTGCAGTTAGCCTCGAAGCTGCTCAGCATGCTAAGCAGTTTACTTGGAGTGCCATAGGGGATATCGTGCATCACCGACTGATGGGGCTGCAGGCGAAAATGACAAGTACCACGGATGCGACTCAATCAGGTTCCTTCAGGGAACTAGCAAAGCGTTCGCTAAGGATTTTAGAACGAAGATATAAAACGGATTTGGTTTCATTTGACACATATGCACCGATTTTACTTAAAGGATTGCACGAGCACGCTCATGTTTTGGACGTCGGTACGGAAAATTGTTCATGGGTAGAAATCATGCAGTATCATGGCGCTTCGGTCATGCAAACGGAACCTTCCGCACTTGTGCAATTGATAGATGAAGCCCCTTGTCACAAACGTCATATGGAGAAATTTGACGTTGTGTTTTTGCGAAATGTCATAGAAAAGTTTCAGCCAGATACATGTCTGGCAATCTTTCTGGCTCTGTTATCTCGAATGAGTTATCGAGGACGTATCTTCATTGTGACAACCGATAGTGAGAACTCGGCAGTAATGTCCCAAGTGTTTTGGACCAACCCAGCGAACGTACGATTATATCCGGCAAGTCTTATAACAAATCTGCTTATAGAGGCCGGATTCCGAGTGGCGGCTGCCGGTAAGATGCCGGGAGGCGTTGACAGCCTGGTATTTGGCTCCCGTTTATCGGACGACAATCCATTCTCATAAGCGATATACTACTTGGGCAAGGTAAAGTAGCCTTGTTACAGGGAGTTGACCTGTATTACGTCTGTTACGCCATGGCGATCTGTTCCCAGAGGAGATATGATAATTTAAGGCTGTTTTCGTAAAGATTGTTGCTATGCGACAAGAGCACGTGTTCTTCGTTAAAAATAGTCGGCTCTTTGAGCAAAGTTTTAAATTGAGCCACAATCTTTACTTCAACAGCCGAAAATAATCGGGTTTATTGATGTCTAAAAGCAACAAACTTTGCGAAATGAGCCTAATTTAAAAAGAGGTTGTTCTGCAATCCAGTGACGCTGCCCAGATCTACGGCCGTATCTAGACACCGGAAGATCCACCAGTACTGTGTGCCGACCACGGTATGGCGGAACATATTGTGCTCCGATACATTGTCTTTAAGCGTCAATTCAACCCCACATGGCGTTGGCCCTCCCGCTGCTTGAAAATGTCCTCATCAAGCCACGGGAGGGTTCTTGTATGCGAGATCACATGTCTAAGCAAGAGCGCCGTGAACTTTGGCGCGAGCGCATCTCCGCCTTCTACGACAGCGGTCTGTCCGCTGCCCAGTTCTGCGCCGAACACGCTCTAAACCTCACCAGTTCTGGTACTGGGCTCGGTGCTTTCGGTATGAAGCGTCGCATGGCGTCATTCCGGCCTTTGTCTCGGTTGTGACTGACGACGCTCAAACGACCACAGCATCCATCACCCTTCGCGTTGGAAAGGTCGAAATCGACGTGAGGCTCGGCTAGAACTACGCCTACAGGCGGAGCTTGTCCACATGCTTGTGATGCGGCCGTGCTAAGCGCCGACTTCACCCAGGCATATCACGCCTACCCTGCCTGTAGGCCTACGGATATGCGCAAGTCCATCGACGGACTCGCGGCCTTGGTCCAGGTGTCGTTTCAGCTTGACCCGTTTTCGCCTTGCTTGTTTGTCTTCTGTAAACGGCAGCGGGACAAGCTCAAAATCCTGCACTAGTTTCACAACGGGTTTTGGCTCTACTTCCGACGCTTAGAGCGCGGCCGGTTCGCTTGGCCGGAAGTCAAGGATGCGAAAACGCTCATCATCAAGCGCTGGGAGTTGAACTGGTTATTATACGGCCTGCCCCTCGAACAACCGAAAGTGTATCGAGCCGTTCACGCGCGCTCCGCCATTTGAGGGTACAACAGAGGATTCCGATCCGCGGTATCGAATGCGTAAGGCATGTCCAACACAAACGGAACCGTCACGATCCAACAACAAGAATATGACATCCTCAAGGCTTTGGAGGTTCAAAATGCGCAACTGCGCCAGCAAGTGGGGGACCTGGAGGGGCAGGTGCGTTTGCTGCGCCACCGTTTATTTGGTGCATCGAGCGAGTGCCGGACGAAAGTGTCCTCCACGCGGACGGTGTGCAGCTTTCGCTCTTTAACGAAGCCGAGGTAGAGGTCGACTCCTCCCCTGTCGAGGAGCCCGAGGCCGAGACGGAAGTCATCACGTATGAGCAGAAGAAGCCCCAACCTAATAAGGCACGGGAGGTTTGGCTGTGGGCGCGTCCGGCAGATGAAGTTGTGGAATACCGCCTGCCAGAGGATGAGCAAGTGTGCCCGACGTGTGCGGGCAAACTGCGCGAGATGAGCCGGGAAGTGTCGCGACGAGTGAAGATCATCCCGGCGCAGATGCGGACGGTCGAGTACGTACGGTATGTGTACGCGTGTCGGCACTGCGAAACCCATGATACGGAGACGCCTGTGTTGCGTGCGCCGATACCTAAGCCGGTTCAGGCGACGAGCATGGCGACGCCGGAGGCCGTGGTGTAGGTGATGACGAAGAAAGTCGTGGTCGGGATGCCCCTGTACCGGAAGAAGTAGCAATTTGTGCGGCACGGATACCCGCTGTCTCGGCAAACGCTCCCGAATTGGGTCGTGTATGCCGCCGGGACGTGGCTTGGGGGCAGGCGCTATGTGTAAAATGATCTACGTTTATGGAATGTAATGTAATACATGGACGGTTTGGAGTTTGTCGATGATCGCTCGCTTGGAATGGGATTCTAAGTCACAGTTCATGTTACTGCGAACGGTTTTGTGTTCCCTATATCTTGTGAATCTGAGCGTTTTCAGACCCAAATGTATGGTACGATCGCAAGAGTGGATAGGCACAAGGTGGAGGGAGCCAATGGTCTGTGTCTGCCATTTCCATGTTTACGGAAGCGGAAGAGTTACTCTTAAATAACCGCTTACGCTAACTTTTTCCTAGTTGGAATCCAAGCTCCTTTCCTCAACTAGGTTGGGAAAATAACTGTGGGCCTTTTTGGAAAGTTGGTTAGTGAACACTGGGGTTACGCTTGTACCTATTTATATCTAATAGAAAAAGATAGAGGGGCACGTTCCAGACGGTCCAAAATGACCTTCCACCGACCTCTAAGCCATCGCCTGAGAAATGATCATCTCGGTCGTGTCCAACGTTTCGAAAGTTCCGTGAATCCAATTGTACTCGTTCGCCCTGTCAATACCCAAGAAGCGGTCGCGTGGCCTTGAGTCGAGGGGGCAGCACTCATGTCCGTAGAGTTTGTTATCAACTCGGATGACGGGGCCCGCCTTTTTGGGCGCATCTGGGCTCCGGAAGATCGAACAGCACCGCGTGCCGTTGTGCAAATTGCCCACGGTATGGCGGAACATATTGCGCGCTACGATACATTCTCTCAGTTCCTGGCCAGTCAAGGCATTGTCGTCTATGGACACGATCATCGTGGCCATGGTCAGACCGGTATGGAGCTTGGATTACTTGGCTATTTCGCCGATCGCGATGGGTTCGAAGCTGTTGTGAGGGACATCGAGGCGGTAACCAAGCGGATTGAAGGCGATTACCCGGGAGTTCCTATCTTTCTATTTGGGCACAGCATGGGCTCGTCGTTATCGCTCCGTTACGTTCAACATTACGGAAAACGGCTAGCAGGCCTAATCCTTTGCGGGTCAGGGTGGTTTTCCAAGGCAACACTTACGCTGGCTTCGTGGCTTGCGGCACGTGAGGTGGCGAAGCGGGGGCGCAGGGAACCGAGTCCCTTTCTGCATCGGCTGACCTTTGGTGGTTTCAACAAGGCGTTTCGCCCTAATCGAACTGACATGGATTGGCTCAGTCGAAATACAGCACAAGTTGACGCATATTTGGCAGATCCTTTCTGCGGGCATGTGCACACAGCTGGTTTTTTCCACGATTATTTCTTGGGGTTGCGAGTTTTAGAGAAACCTGAACAGATGGCTCGCATCCCTCGGGAACTTCCGGTACTCCTCATTTCCGGCACGCGCGATCCGGTGGGGAACTTTGGCCGTGGTGTGCAAAGGTTAACTGCAGTGTTGAAGCGCGCGGGTGTATGGGATGTCGAAAACAAGTTATATACCGACGCTCGCCACGAGCTTTTAAACGAGATTGGCTATGAACAAGTTTACGCTGATATTTATGCTTGGATAGAGAAACACCTGAATCAATGACTTCGTTTGTCACGTTCTGCCCATGCCCTTCGTCAAACAAGTATAGATTCATACTGTTCTGACGAAAGGGTGCTGTCGATATGAGAAAATGGATGAAAAAGATGGGCGATGTGCAGGGGAGAGGTTGGCCTTCGCGAGCTTTTATCGCGATCGGCGCTGGGATTGCTCTCCTGGGAGCTTCGACGGGCACAGCATGGGCCATGGGTGCGCCCGCTACGAGTACAAATACGGCAGACGTGTTGGCACCCAACACCATCACGGTTGAAGGCGTTGCGACGCTGCCAATACCAGATCCGGTGACCGACATCACCTATGCGATGACCATCAGCGATTCGTCGGTTGCAGCGGAAATGAAGGATGTGGCGATGCTTAAACAACACGTGCAAAGCATATTAAAGCACGATGGCATTGCCAACGGGAATATTCAGTTCACAACACCATCGTTTAGCGAGGGCAATTCCGGCACGCAGATGAATCTGCAATTGAATGTTATCGTGCCCAGCGCCGGGCAAGTTTCGAACGTGATCGCCAGTTTGGGAAGTTACAGTCCGAGTTTCTTGCAAAACAACTTTATGAGTGATCAGGTGGTACCCCTCAACCCGGATGCGCTATGGCCAAAGCTTTATCAGGCGGCTTTGGACAATGCACACGCTCAAGCAGTGACCTTGGCAAACGAGGCGGGTGTGCAACTTGAATCTGTCAACGCGATTTCTACAGTCACGTCCAGTGGCGGCGTGCAACCACTTACCGGTCCATATCCAACAAGTCCGTCCGTTCCTGGTCTGCAACTTGTGTATAACAACGGGAATCAAGCGGGTGAAGTTATGGCCGAGCTGTATGTGACGTATTCAATCAGTTCGTCAAATGCGTAGTCCATCATTGGTGGAGTTTTAGATCAAGTAAAAGTTGCGAAGATGAGCGTGTCATCATGTATGATCAGCTCGGAAGGCGGCCCTAAGGTCGCCTTCCACGGTGCAAGGTTGAGGGGATTGAAGCATCATAACCGCTCTGACACAGCCTTCGCCTGCGTGAATTGCAACAGATAGTCGTGGCCGCCGGCCTTGGAGTCGGTGCCAGACATGTTAAATCCACCAAACGGATGCACGCCGACAAGTGCGCCGGTTGACTTGCGATTAAAGTACAGATTGCCCACTTGGAAGTTGTTGCGGGCATACTCCAAATGATCTCGATCCCGACTGAACACCGAACCGGTGAGTCCATAATCGGTTCCGTTGGCAATGTCGATGGCCTCTTCAAACGTACGTGCCTTGATCAGCGCCAGCACAGGTCCGAAGATTTCCTCTTGAGCGATACGCGCCGTTGGCTGGACATCTCCAAAGATGGTCGGCTCAATGAAATATCCTTGTTCGCTCGCTGGTTTGCCACCACACAGCAACGTGCCTTCGCCCTGGCCGACTTCGATATACGACATCACCTTTTGAAAGGCGCCTTCGTCAATCACCGGACCGACGTGGCTATCCTGGCTTTCCGCATCGCCAACGCGCAAATCCCTCGTGATAGCGAGCAAGCGTTCCACCATCTCGTCGTAAATCGACTCGTGCAAAATGGCCCGACTGCACGCAGAGCATTTTTGTCCCGCGAAATAAAATGCTGAAGCGACAATTTGCCGGGCGGCATCGTCGAGATCGGCATGTTCGTCGACGACGATGGCGTCTTTGCCGCCCATCTCCGCGATCACGCGTTTCAACCAAATTTGCCCCGGTTGTACTTTCGCTGCCCGCTCATAGATTCGGCAACCGATGCGGCGTGATCCGGTGAACGAGATGAATCGCGTCTGCGGGTGATCCACCAGCGTTTCGCCGACCGTCTCACCCGCACCGGGCACAAACTGAATGACACCAGCTGGGACGCCAGCCTCTTTCATGATCTCCATAAATTTTGCGGCAATCACAGGTGTTTGCATGGCTGGCTTTAAGACCACGGTGTTGCCCGAAACGATGGCTGACGTGGTCATACCCGTCAGAATGGCGAGTGGGAAATTCCACGGCGTGATAATGGCGCCCACGCCCAGCGGAATGTAGTAGAGTTCATTGTCTTCTTCGCGAATGCGGGTAAGTGGCTGGGGCTCGCCGAGTCGCATGGCTTCACGTGCATAGAACTCCAGAAAGTCAATTGCCTCTGCCGTATCTGCGTCCGCCTCTGCCCACGTCTTGCCAGCCTCCAAAATCATCGTCGCTGACAGTTCAAATTTGCGTCGGCGCATGATTGCTGCTGCCTTAAACAGATAACGCGCCCGCTCTGCAAACGTCTTTTTGCTCCACGACACAAAAGCGCGCGTTGCCCCTGCGATCGCCTGTTCGGCATGTTGGCTGGTTCCTTCGTATACGCGACCCACAACTTGGTCTTTCCGCGAGGGATTTACAGAATCGATCACCGCGGTCGTCGTGATCGATTCGCCGTCGATGTAAAGTGGATAGATGATATCTTGTTCACGTTTGACTGCTTCAAGGGCAGCAAGCATCTGTGACCGAACGTCAGGATTGGAAAAATCACTGAATGGTTCGTTCCGAAATGCAGGCAACATGTAAATTCCTCCTCGTTTACATTTGGGGTGGACGTGTCACAGTATTTAGTCGCTTTCGAGATGGTACTGTTTCATCTTGTAGTACAGTGCCCCGCGAGAAATGCCAAGTAAGCGCGCGGCAATGGTTTTGTTGCCTTTGCTTTGTTTTAATGCTTCCTCGATGCGTGTGCGTTCGGCCGCTTGGGAAACGACGGCAAGAGGCGTGGCGTCTCCGGTCAACTGCGCCAAACTGCCCTGCGCAAGTGCCATCGGCAAATCCTCTTTCGTCAATGTGCTGCCTTGGCACACGGTTACCGCGTGCCGCAGTGTTTGTTCCAGCTCAGCAACGTTACCCGGCCAATCATACGCTCGCAACAAGGCGAGCACTTCGTCCGACAATTGCGGGACTGGGCGCCCCATTTCTCGTGCAAAACGCGATAAGAAAAATAGACAGAAACCTGCAATCTCTTCCTTTCGCTCTCGCAGGGGCTGCACGTCAATCCGATGGAGAACCAATTCGAGTGCCGGATCGAGCTTGGCACCGGGGGTGGCTGATGCAACGACCTGGCAGTTAATAGGTTTGCGATCAGCGCTCCCCACGCGTGAAAAGGCTCCGACGCGCATGGCCTTAGCCAGTGATCGCTGAACGGGGAGGGGCAGTGTATGCACATTTGCCAGATACAACGTGCCACTGGCGGCCTGTTCAATTCGCCCGACTCGCCCCTCGGATGCTTCGGACAGCAGGCCTCCTTGAAATCCGAACAACTCCACATCGGCAAGCGCGGGGGGGAGGGCATCGCACGCAATGGGTACGAAGGGTCCATTGTCTTGCATACGTCGAAGCATGGCCTGCGCGATGGTGCGCTTACCAGTACCGGGTTCACCCATCAACAAAATAGGTGCGTGATGGCCAAGCAGAGGCGTGTGCGTCAACAATTGCAACACAGTTTGCGCTGAGGGACTCATGTACGGGCCGTCGATGGCATCCACTTTTTGCGCTGCTGTACGCATCTGCTCCTCGCTCATGCGGACAAGATGGGTAATATCTTGCTCGACGGCCACGGCACCAATCAATTCTCCGTCCGTGTCGTACAGCGGTTCGGCTGAAATGAAAACATGGACATCGGAGCGAGGCTGATGATAAACCTGGTGCAATGATTCCCCTGTGCGCATCACGTTGAACAGCATAATGGACTCGGTCGGAAAGAATTCGCCAATGGGGTGGCCGAGAATCTCCTCCTCTCCAATTCCGTACAGAGCCTGCGCAGCGGTATTCCAGACAGTGACGATACCTTCTGTATTAATGGCCGTGATGGCATCGTGAATTAAATTGAGAACGGGTTCCGTTACGTCGTATGGGCCCGGTACGTACTGCATGAGGTTGCCCACGCGCTCGCTTCCTCTCTCGTCTAGGACCAGCTTCTTTTGTTTGGCCAACTTGTGTTCAAACCGTAATCGACCATAGAGTGCATATGACCACGATTTGGACGGGCAATCCATGGTACCCATGTATTGCGCTTTCACATATCTGTGTCTAAAATGAAACCACGATACGAAACAGATGTCAACTTTATGGTCGATGTGTTCAAAAATTAAACACATAAGCACACTTCGATATGGGGGAATTCGTTGTGGAACAGTGGATGCGCAGCACGCTATTGCAGCTATCGCAAAATCGCAAGGTCGAACATATGGCGCGTCGCTTCGGCCCGCGGCTGGGGGCATCGCGCTTCGTGCCGGGTGAAACCATTGAGGACGCCGTCAAGGCCGTACGGATGTTGCAAAGTAAGGGGTTGGCGACAACGCTTGATCATTTGGGTGAGTTCGTCGACAGCCGCGAGGAAGCCGTGGCCGCCGCGGACTTTTGTGTACGCACGTTGCAGGCGACCGAAAAGGAAAGCAGCGATGTCTATCTGTCGGTGAAGTTGACACAATTGGGGCTCGATATCTCAGAGGAACTGTGCCATGAGAATATGCGAAAAATTGTCCGGCAGGCGCGCGATCTCGGCCGCTTCGTTCGCATCGACATGGAGGATTTTGCGCGCAACGAGAAGACACTTCACATGTATCGCGCTTTGTGCGGAGAATTTGGTTCCGATGCCATTGGTACCGTGATTCAAGCGTATCTGTACAAAAGTATGGAGGATTTGGATGCGTTGAGGCCACTTCGCCCAAACCTGCGCTTGGTGAAAGGGGCATATAAGGAACCCGCGAGCGTCGCCTATCCAGAAAAGCGCGATGTCGATGAAAATTATAAGCGGATGATTGCAACACAACTTGAGGCGAACTGTCCGACCGCTGTGGCCACCCATGATGAACTGATCATCAATTGGGTGAAAGCGTTTGTAAAAGAACACGGTATTCCACAGTCGATTTGGGAATTTCAAATGTTATATGGCATCCGTCCACAATTGCAAGAGTCACTTGTACAAGAAGGGTATCGCGTGCGCGTGTACGTTCCATTCGGTGAAGATTGGTATGGATACTTTATGCGCAGGCTCGCCGAGCGTCCCGCGAACGTTTCTTTCGTATTGAAATCACTTGTCAAAGCGTAAAGTTCACTTGTCAAAGCGTAAAGTAGTTCACCAAACCCCGTGCGTTACACGGGATGAAGAGGGTGAGTGCGTTGACGATGCAATCCGAGACCGTCCAACAAACGTCAGGGGCACTACGACAAAGTCTGCGCATGCGGCACATGACTATGATCTCGTTGGGTGGCGTGATCGGCGCAGGCTTGTTTGTGGGAAGTGGCGCGGTTATCCAAGCAACGGGGCCTGCGGCCATCATTTCCTATACAATGGCGGGAATATTGGTCATCTTGATTATGCGTATGCTTGGTGAAATGGCCGCGGCAAGGCCATCGGTGGGATCATTTGCGGAGTACGGCCGAATTGCGCTCGGGGAGTGGGCGGGCTTTCTTATCGGCTGGCTGTATTGGTATTTCTGGGTTATCGTCGTGGCTGTCGAGGCTACGGCAGGCGCCTTAACCTTGCATAATTGGATACTTCCAGGTGTGCCACTGTGGCTTCTATCACTAGCATTGCTTGTCATCTTAACACTGACCAATGTCTTTTCGGTGCGATCGTATGGTGAGTTCGAGTATTGGTTCGCGTTTATCAAAGTCGCTGCAATCGTTGTTTTCATTGTTCTTGGGGCCCTCTTTGTTCTTGGCCTTTGGCCGCATGCTCACCTCGATTTCGCCAATTTGACGAAGCACGGCGGATTTATGCCATTTGGTGTAGGAGCGCTGTTTTCAAGTGTGACCACGCTTATATTCTCATTCTTTGGTTCCGAAATTGTCACGATTGCGGCAGTTGAGTCCAAAGAACCAGCCAAGGCAGTCGCTCGTGCCACCAATTCCGTCATCTGGCGTGTGCTCGTCTTCTATGTCTTATCCATTTTTCTCATCGTGACTATCCTGCCTTGGAACGATCCGCACGCGCTCGCAAGCCCGTATGTAAACGCTTTAAAATTATTGGGGGTACCTGGTGTTGCATCGGCCATGGATATCGTCGTGGTGACAGCCGTACTGTCGTGTTTAAACTCCGGTCTGTATACCGCTTCTCGCATGTTGTTTGCTTTAGCTCATCAGGGAAATGCACCGAAGAACCTGTTACGTGTCAATCGGCGCGGCGTACCTGTGCGCGCCATCCTCGTCTGCACGATTGTCGGCTATTTGTCCATTATCATGGACTATGTTTCGCCGCAGCACGTGTTTTTGTTCTTGCTGAATTCATCGGGCGCCGTTGGCCTTTTTATCTATGTGCTCATCGCTTGTTCACAGCTTCGACTGCGCCGAAAGCTGAATCGTGATCGAGCAGAACTGCCGGTGAAAATGTGGCTATTTCCATACCTAACTTACCTCTGTATCGCTGGTATGGTGGCAGTGATGATCTCGATGGTCTTTCGCAAAGGCGATGTCTCAGAACTCGTTTTAAGTCTGGTTAGCGTCGCTGTGTTACTTGTAATCTACTGGTTTCGATCCGCCCTTTCTCGACGGTGATTGCAGTTGCAGGTCGCTTGGATAGTTTGCGCAAAGTCAAAAGGCACCTCGCCGTTTGTGGCGAGGTGCCTTTTCTCCAAGTGCCAGCATCTTGACCTGTGACAGATAGATTTCGTATGCTTTCGTAGTTATTTCTTTGTAGGAACATCATGGGGGATGATCCATGACGGGAGGACAGGTAGCATGCAAATTACAAATCAGCAATTGTTGACGTACGAAGACGTGGAACAGCGCATGCTCGCTTTGGTCGATGAGCACTTTTTCCGTGGGAACTTCCTGCAAACCTTGTGCCGCGGCGACTACAACAGCCGCCAGCTACGCTATTTTGCGTTTCAGTATGGATACTATAGTCGGCATTTTCCCCGTGTGCTCGGTGCTGCTATTGCAGCCATGCCTCCGATCGACGAGTGGTGGGTGCCTGTGGCTGATAATTTATGGGATGAGGCCGGACGGGGCGAACCTGGCCGCGCACATGAAAAATTATATCTAACCTTCTTAAAGTCTGTGGTACCAGATGCCAAGCTGGATTGCCATGGAATACCGGATGTCCCCATGTCGCCGGCTGTTGGGAAAGCTGTTGCAACCTTTATTCAATTTTTTCGGGAGGCGACACCACTGCAGGCCATGGCAGCGGTAGGGCTTGGGTCAGAACTTTTTGCTGGTGCTGTTATGGCGCGGATTGGCGAGGGGTTTTTGCATCCGCATTATCAGATGGCGGGAACGCTCAATACCTTGTTCTGGCAGGTTCACGCTGACGAACATGAGCCGCGACATTATCAGCTTTGCAAGCAAATCTTACAAAGTCATACATCGCCAGAGGAATTACAGCTCATGTATGAAACCGGAAGATACATCGCCTTGTCGGAGGCAACGATGTACGAGGAACTTCACGCTGAAATGGTGGCACTCACCTGACACCACTTGTGAGGGATACCCCCTCGCTGCGCCTGCGCCGGTATGAGGCTATCCAGTGCAGCGAGGAAGATGGGTTCCTTTGGGTTCCAAACCACGTTCCATGAGATAGGGATCTCCTCTTATTCCAACGCTTCACCTTTCGACTCACGCCATAAAGACGCAAAAATAATGACGAGAACAGACGCGATCGCGACGGAATACGTCATCGCCGCAGCGAGTCCGCCCACCGAGGATGCTACCGAAGAGACGATGAGTGGGACGATGGCACCGCCAAGCGCTGCGCCGATATGATAGGTGGTGCCTTGCCCGGTCGAACGAACGCTCGTGGGAAAGTGCTCTGCCAAATAGGTTGGAATGACCGACCAGACGCCTCCAATCGAGAAAAAGCCAATCAAGAACGTGAAGATATCGCGATCCGCTTGGTTTGCGATGTGCAAAAAGACAAATGAACTCGCGGCGGTACCGATTGAGGAAATCACCAGTGTCCAGCGGCGGCCGATAGAATCGGAAACCCAGCCGCCAATCAAGTTGCCGAGGATGCCGGCGACGTTCAGAATGATAATGGTATTGGCAACGACGTCAGTCGAAAAGTGGCCGTCTTCCTTAAGTAGTGTCGCATAGAACGTGTTGATGGGATAGGTGACGCTAAAGGCGATAATCGCAATCAGTGTGGCATGGACGGTGTTCCACGTGCGACCTTTCCCGAAAATGGATGATATGGGTATGCGCTTGGTTTGCGTGTCGTGAGCTTGCTTCCAACGGCGGGACTCGGGCAACGCTCGCCCAATATAGATGGCCACGAGAACGGCGGGGACACAGGCGATGAAGAAAAGATTGTGCCAACCGAGATCGTTGTACCACACACGATACAAGATAGCTGCGAAAATATAGCCAAACGAGAAGCCTGATTGCATCAAGCCTGATGCGAAACCACGCCACTTGGCAGGCATCATCTCCATGAGCATAGGTGTGCCGTTAGCATACATTGCGCCCATGCCGATGCCATAGAGAATACGCACGATGAACAACAGTGAGAAGCCAATAGAAAAACCGGTGAGACACTCGAATACGCTGAACCAGATAATCGAGATGATGAGGCCAATCTTGCGCCCGGCGGCATCGCCCAATAGACCGCCGAGAAAGCCGCCGCCCAGTCGGGCAAAAGTGGTGGCAGACGAAACGGCCGCGGCCAGGGTCAACGGGACATGGTAATCTTTGATAATGTCAATGAGTACAAATGTTAAGATAGAGAAGTCCATGGCGTCAAAAGCCCACACCAGTGCGATGGATACAAGCGCTTTCACAAACGAGTTAGATGTTTCTGGTGATCCTGCAAATTGCGGTTCACCGATTTGGGGACTGCTGGGCATTGCTATCACCTCTCGTTACATATCGGTAATATTTCTATTCTCGAATGATTATATTAAAGCAGCCAGGGTTAGAGAATGGTTAGGTAGAAATATTTTTTGCCCATGTGTTCTCCAGCAGAAAACGTTTTATTGATTTTGATGTAAGGACAAGTGTCACAAGGAAAGGCGTGAAACCGGTGAGTGTGGACTGGGAGTCACTACAGACGTTGTTAGGCGTGGACAAGGTAGGCTTGGGCGAGAGTGTACGGCGAACGCATGCTCGGGACGAGTCGTATCATCCCGAGCGGCTGCCAGACGCCGTGGTCTTTGCCGAGTCGCTTCATGACATTTGTCAGACCGTGGAGTTTGCCCGGCAAAACCGCGTGCCGATTGTACCGTTTGGCGCTGGATCTGGGTTGGAGGGACAGGTCATTCCGGTTCACGGCGGCATTTCGCTGGATTTGACACGGATGAACCGCGTGATCGAGGTGCGGCCAAACGACTTTCTTGTCTGTGTAGAACCAGGTGTCACGCGTCGAGCCTTGAATGAGGCTTTGCGGCCTTATGGACTCTTCTTCCCAGTCGATCCCGGTGCCAACGCCACACTGGGAGGCATGGCGGCGACCAATGCCAGCGGCACGACGGCCGTTCGCTACGGCGGAATGAAGGACAACGTTCGGAGCTTGGAAGTCGTCTTGGCTGACGGGCGTGTCATTCAGACCGGATCGCTTGCGGCCAAGTCGAGCTCGGGTTATCACCTGACCGAGTTGTTTGTTGGTTCAGAAGGGACATTAGGTGTATTTAGTAAATTGTGGCTGAGGGTGTATGGTATACCGGAGCGCACCGTTGCTGCTGCGGCGGAATTTGGCAGCGTCCAAGCTGCAGTACAAGCGGTCTGCACACTGTTGGGGGCGGGCCTGTTGCTGACACGATGTGAATTGGTCAGCCGACAGTATATGGAGGTTATCAATAAGCAGCTAGGTACGCAATATGCAGAAACACCGACATTGTTCCTTGAACTCTCTGGCTCTGAAGCCAGCGTGCAAGCGGATACGGAGTTGGTGGAGGCCATCCTTCGCGACGAGGGCTGTGCGCAGTTTCGAGCCGTTCAGTCAGAGGAGGATCGGCGTCAGTTGTGGACGGCCCGGCACAATGCGGCCTATGCGCTGATGCGCTCATACCCCGGCCTGTTTCACATGAGCACCGACGTTTGTGTTCCGATTTCACAGCTACCAGAGGCCATCGCGATCGCGGAGACGTGGATGGAACGCTTGCAAATTCGCGGCGGGATCATCGGGCATGTGGGAGACGGCAACTTCCACGTTGGCGTCATGGTAAATACCGACGATTCCGAGGATTTGCGGCGGGCGGAGGAATTTTCGCACCATTTGGTGGATTTTGCTTTGTCGGTCGGGGGTACGTGCACAGGCGAACATGGTGTAGGCCTCGGCAAGCGCGCGTACCAAGAGGCTGAGCATGGGCCGGCTCTTGCGATTATGCAGAATATCAAGCGCATGCTCGATCCTTTGGGCATTTTCAATCCTGGCAAACTTGTCGATTAGCAAGACTGACTCTGAATGAGTGGCAAAAGGATGGCCTACACAAGGGTTGCGTCAGGCGAACAAGGGTTATCTTTTACGCCTGTCGTGTCTAGATGCAGACCACGTCTGACGCAACCGTTTGACCAATAAGCATGATCTGCTCACTTGAACACGCGCTGCGCATGGAGCGGCGGAAAGCGCGACAAGATTAGGTTACCTTATCGGCTGTTCACCTAGGGTGCCGCGTTGTAGGAACTGTGCAACCAGTCGTACGGGAGTTCGACTTCAGCGATTGTCCCACGCGGATCATTCCTTCTAAACGTCAAGGCTCCGTGATGATCCTGAATGATCTTCTTCGTAACCATCAGGCCCAGGCCTGTTCCCTTCTCCTTTGTGGATATAAACGGTTGCCCCAGGCGCTGCAACAAGTGCTCAGGAATGCCTGTTCCTTCATCTATTAGACGAACCACGATACGACGAGCACGTGGATTATCCACACCTTCGATGCGGACGGTGCCGCCATCTGGCATGGCCTCAATCGCGTTTTTCAGCAAGTTGATGAAAACCTGCTTCAACTGATGCGGATCACAATGAATACGTGGCAATGTGTCAGGCACAACGAATTGAATCGACACCTTGTTCTTCCGCGCATTACCGGTCATCAGTGTGATGACGCCTTGTAGCACGTCGTGAATGTGTACATAGCCATGTTGTGCCTCATGTGGCTTTGCCAGCGTGAGAAGTTCCCCGACGATACTGTCAATCCTATCCAATTCAGCCATGATCATATTCAGTTGATCCAGGCTGTCTGGGTGTTTGCTACGCAACGATTCCATTGCCCATTTGATTCCTGCCAGTGGATTACGTACTTCATGCGCAATGCCAGAGGCAAGTTGACCGATGGCTGCGATGGTTTCGGATCTGCGCAATGCTTCCTCTGCCTGGTGCCGCCGGGTGACGTCTCTGCCAATCAGGATGAGTCCGCTACGTTGGCCATCGTTGTGAAAGACGGGGGCTTTCGTGACTTCAAACGTCATGGGCACTCCGTTGGCTTGCTCAAGCAAAATCTCTTCGCGCACAGGTTGAGCGAGTTCCCACACACTCTCATTCGTTGCGTTAAACTTGTGGAGCCACGTAGAACGCACCGAATCTTGTTTGACGATCTCGTCCGTTTGCAGGCCTTGGTAGGTGTCCTTGTTCAGTCGGAATAAATCGATGGCTGCCGCGTTCGCCAGCAACCAATGTCCGGCACCGTCCTGAAAGATGACCACGTCTGGCATGGTCTTGATGAGTACGTCTATTTTTTCTTCCTCAAGTTTTCGGGCTGTGATATCGTTGCGGAAGGACACATACTGATATGGTTTTCCTGACTCATTGAGTAAGGGAACGATGATGGTGTCCATCCAATAAAATGAACCGTCTTTCGCTCGATTCTTTACCTCTCCAGTCCAAATGCGTCCATTTGCGATGGTTCGCCACATATCTTTAAAGAATTCCTTTGAGTGATAACCGGAGTTAATAATTCGGTGATTTTGGCCGAGCAATTCTTTGCGGCTATATTTGGAGATCTCACAGAACTTTGTGTTCGCAAACGTAATGTCGCCGCGAACATCTGTGATGGCTACAATTAACGCCTTGTCGAGTGCAGTGTTCAGATCGGTCAATCGTTTCACAATCAACTCCAGTGACTGCAGGGACTCTTTCAGCATGACCTCACCCCCATGCGTAACCGAGCTTTATCTGTAAAATGAGTTGGATTGATTTCGGACATCCTCAAACACTATAACACGACATATATCGCAGGCCCACCCATTTGAACTATCTGGTATAGTCCATCCGGACTAGATGATTGGTCGGTTAAGACTAAAGGTGTCTCTATGAAGATGGCTCATTCTTGTCTACGCAGATGGCTCACTCGCGCGTAATGTGATCTTGCAGGGAGTGTTCGCTTGACTACTCACGGAAACGTAGACATACACGGATTTTAATGAATTGGAGGGATCAGTCAATGAAGAGAACTGCGTGGGTTGCCGCTGCTCTTCTTGTTATGGGTGTTGCGGGGTGTGGCACAGCTGGGCAGGCGAGTCCAAATGCACCTGCCGTTTCGAATTCCGGGTCGACAACGAATACGGCAGCCAAACTGAGCATGCAAACCGTTGCCTTAACGGTATTGCCCGGTTCACGCTTGGGTGCAGATGGAAAGCTGCATGATACGTTTACCAATCCCAATTTTACGGTCGTAAAGGGCGTGCCGGTCAAGTTGAGCGTGTACAATTACAGTGCTAATCAATACACACTTGTGAATACCATGCTTGGATTGCGATTACACATTGCGGCGGCACCGAGGCAAGGCGTGCCCGGGGTTTCCACGATTACCTTTACGCCAACAGCGGAGGGGGCCTTTTCATGGCAGTGTACAGCCTCGGCTGATGGTCACCTCGATCACTGGGCATTGAATCATCAAGGGTTTATGGAAGGGATCATGCACGTGGTGCCCTATCAGAACAAACAATATATTTATCTTGCGATTAAGGACGGGTTTCACTACGCGGTCGCGGATGGCAAGTTGCACGATTCCTATTCGCCCGCAGATTTTACTGTGCAAAAGGGTATTCCCGTGCAGGTAACCGTCGAGAATTTCGATACAGGTAGCCACAGTCTAACCGATCCCGGCCTTGGTATTAACGAGGTATTCACGGGCGCGAACGGGGCAGGCACACCCTCCGAAACGACGTTCACATTTACGCCAAACAAGACCGGTACGTTTCCGTGGAACTGTATCATTGCATGTGATACCGGAGCAGGTGGATGGGCCATGATGCATAATGGGTACATGATGGGCGATATTTCCGTGACATCATGATAGGATGCTAGTGGAATCTAGCTATAGATTGTGAGGTGTATGTGGATGTCAGAGCGGACAGATCCGATTCGCGTGTTACTTGTCGACGACCACGAGCTATTCCGCCAAGGTGTAAGTGCAATCCTTGGGGGGGTTCCGGAAATTGAGGTTGTAGGTCAGGCTGAAAACGGCCAGGTCGCACTTGAGTTGTGCGCGACCCAGCAGCCCGACGTCGTATTAATGGATATTAACATGCCTGTTTGTAGTGGCCTTGAAGCTACGCGCATGATTAAGCAGCAGTTTCCACGTATCAGAATTCTGATCCTAACGGTATCAAGTGCGGAGGAATCACTGTTCGATGCAATTAAGAGTGGCGCGTCTGGATATGTATTGAAAAATGCGAATCCCGTCGCGGTAATCGAAAGTATTCAGCGCGTGTACGCAGGAGAGCCGGTCATACCCAGCGACTTGGCCATGCACATTATTACCGAGTTCTCATCGCCACAGAAAGCGCAGGCGAAACCGGAAGTAGATGCTTTAACGGAGCGTGAACTTGAGGTGTTGCGCAAACTGAGTACGGGCGCAACCAACCGCGAGATCGCAAAAGCCTTATATATTAGTGAGAATACGGTGCGCAATCATGTGCGGAGCATTCTCGAAAAGTTGCATCTAAGTAATCGCGTGCAAGCCGCCGCATATGCGCTGCGGGAAGGATATACGAACGAAGAAGGATCTGAATAATGGGTACAGAGAATAGCGGTTAGTTGTGGACTTTTTGCAGTTGTGGCGGCTACTCCTTGAGTAGACGCCTATTTATGGTGACTATTTCTTTTCCATTTCTTCAAACAACTTTTCCAATCGAGAAAGTTCATTCATGGCCTCATCGACAGAATGATGGTTTTGTTCATCTCGAATTGGGAAAAGCAAAAACCGTACCGCCGCCAACGAGGTTCGAATGTCGTTGGATACGTGCCAAGGCATGACCTGATCGCGGTGAGTCATGGCATTCTGCCCCCTTTGCTGCAGGACGTTTTGTTCCTGGCGATGCTTAAAACCGAGACGGGCCACAAGTAGATAGCCGACGAATTCGAAGAGCGCCGTTGTCAGCGTCGCGTTGAACCCATGTCCTGTTTTGACGCTTAAAATAGTCAGAACTACGGAGACGAATAAAGATAGCGTCGCCCCTAAAGTAAAAGCAAGAGCGCCGACGCCTACAATCGCGATCGAAAAGCCCAAGTGCTGCGTAACGATTCCCCACACACAAAGGCCCACCACGACAACGGCTGTCGCGAGATTGGTGTGGCCATCGATGGTGCGTACGACGGCGCGGTCCGTTTTGGCGAGCCAAGACTGTACAGCATGCAATGAACGACTCCATTTCACGAGAACCACCGACTTTCCCGTAGGCACTGTATCGCTGCTTGGAACGAAATCTACTCTAAATTGGCTTCCCCCACTATAGCAAGACTGCTTACAATCCGCACGACCCTTTTGTACTAGTTACGTCAGCACATCTGCTAATTGCATACAGCATAAAGGGGCTACTCCCACTGTGGGGAGCAGCCCTGGCCTTCTTCCATCTTCTTGTCAACGGTTGCGGAAAAAGTCCCTGTTGATGGAAATCCACGGTTGTTCCTCATCCGGCACGCTGTCTTCCTGAAAAATGGCCGAGACAGGACACACAGGTTCACAGGCGCCACAGTCGATGCAAACGTCCGGATCAATCAAGTAGGTTTCACCGGCGTCATGGATGGCATCGACCGGACAGGCTTCGACGCAATCTGCGGCTTTTTCACCAATGCACGGCGATGTAATGACAAATGCCAATGGCCTTCCTCCTTTCGCTTCAGGAAGCCATCTCAGCTTACGACGCTCCATCGCAAGCCTCTGTGAGCTTTGTCACGACTTGAGGTATGGAGCACCAAAGGCCTAGTCGTTTCTTCGTTAGGCACATCGTACTAGTCCAAACGGATCACGTTCCTATGGAAGAAAAGGATGAATGGAATTAGTTCGCTTATGCCTTCAGCCAACGGTGCACCGGGGGTAAGCTGGAGCCGTCCCTTCGCTAAGGGGCGTGTAGAAGGCAAACGAGAACAGTTTGTGAACACCATCCCGCGTCGCTGTCAGGGTGTGATATTTCGCACACATGTCGAAACGCGTCGGGTGCTACCCTTCAGGCGTCGAGGGAAACTAGGAGGCTGTAAGACTCTACTTGCCGATTCGAGGTAACGAGAATCAGCCTCGGACACGAAGGAGTGAACAGATTGAAAACGGGGCACAGTCCACGCCGAGCAAAAAGCCTCACATTTTTGAGCGCGGCCCTATTGGTGCTCTTTGCGACTGGCTGCGGGCGCCAGTACATGGTGCTCGATCCGGCCGGGCCTGTGGGGCGAGAAGAATTGCATCTTATTGTGATGTCTGCGATCCTCGTGGGCATTGTCATTATTCCAGTTCTCATCCTGCTGTTCTACATTGTTTGGCGGTACCGCGATAAGCCGGGAAACACCGCGCCGTATACTCCGAAATGGTCAGAGAGTAAAGGGCTTGAGGTCGTGTGGTGGGGAATCCCAATCGTTATCGTAGGGGTCCTTGGCGCATTTACCGCAAAAACGACGTTCGCTCTGACCAAACCGCCTGCTGAGTCAGCGGATGTCACACCAATCACCATTCAAGTGACATCACTTGATTGGAAATGGTTGTTCCAATATCCCGGGCAGGGTATCGCAACCGTGAACTACGCCGAAATTCCAACAGGTGTACCGATTCAATTTGAGTTGACATCCGATGCACCTATGAATTCATTCTGGGTTCCACAACTAGGTGGGCAAGAGTACACGATGCCGGGCATGGCGATGCGCCTCTGGCTCGAAGCCGATAAGGCTGGAACCTATTACGGGCATGGCGCGAACTTTACCGGAGCTGGTTTTGCTCACATGGACTTCAACGTGATCGCAACATCGGATAGCAACTTTCAAGCTTGGGTGAAACAGGTCAAAGCTAGTTCGCCGGCTTTGACGAAAGCTGGCTACGCTCAGCTCAAACAGCCGAGCGTGATTGGAACAAAGTCATATAGCTCGTTCCCACCAGGATTGTTTAACGGCACGATTTGGGCGGATGGTGGGCAGTATATGCCGAACATGATGAGCCAGACTGGTTCGCCGCTCAAAGCAGGGTTGAATACAAACTCTATGGGAGTCGGCTCGGGCGACAGTATGTCAGGTATGAGCAATATGACCAACATGAGCGCGATGTCCAGCACCGGCACGAGCTCTTCACAGAAGTGAGCGGAAGGGAGTGTGGCAGATGCCATCAGGTTTTATGCAATTCGCTGACAAATATCTGATGTGGAAAGAGGGCCCGATGATCTGGGGCTCCGACGTGGCGATTCTATTGGTTTCCATCGGGATCGTGTTCGCCTTAACGTATTTTCACAAGTGGAAGTGGTTATGGCGAGAGTGGATCACGACGGTCGACCATAAGAAGATTGGTATCATGTACCTGATTTGTGCGTTGTTGATGCTGTTCCGTGGTGGTGCAGATGCCGAACTGTTGCGCACACAGTTGGCGATACCCAACAATCACTTTTTATCCGCCGAACACTACGATCAGATTTTTACGACCCACGGTACCATCATGATTTTATTTATGGCCATGCCGTTTATCTTTGCACTTTTTAACATTGTCGTGCCACTGCAAATTGGCGCGCGCGATGTGGCGTTCCCATACTTGAATGCCATCTCGTTCTGGTTGTTCTTCTTTGCTGCCATGCTTTTCAACCTGAGTTTTGTTTTCGGTGGTTCGCCGGACGCAAGCTGGGTCAGTTATCCGCCCTTGTCGGAACTCGGGTTTGATCCAGGTCCAGGCGAAAACTATTACTTGCTTGCTTTGCAGATCACGGGTATCGGCAGTATTGCGACAGGCATCAACTTCCTGGCGACGATTTTTAAGATGCGCGCACCTGGCATGAAGTTGATGCACATGCCTCTCTTTACGTGGTCGACCGTAGCGGCTTGCGTCGTCATCATCTTTGCGTTTCCGGCTTTGGCGATTGCGATTGCCTTGTTGACACTTGACCGCATCTTCGGTACGCACTTCTTTACCATCCTGCATGGTGGGAATCCGATGATGTTCGTCAATTTGTTCTGGGTCTGGGGACATCCGGAAGTCTATATCGTCGTGTTGCCGGCGTTTGGCGTGTATTCCGAGGTTGTTGCAACGTTCGCGCGTAAACGGATTTTTGGTTACAGCTCTATGGTGGCATCGCTCATGCTGATCAGTGTCATCAGTTACTTCGTCTGGGCTCACCACTTCTTTACGATGGGCGCCGGTGCCGATGTCAATACCTTTTTCGCAGTCGCGTCGATGCTCGTGGGTATACCGACGGGTGTCAAAGTGTTTAACTGGCTATTCACCATGTACCGCGGTCGGATACGCATGACGTTGCCCATGTTGTGGACGATTGCCTTCGTGCCGTGCTTCGCAATTGGCGGTGCGACAGGGATCATGCTTGCCGCAGCACCAGCTGACTACCAATATCACAACAGCTACTTCCTCATCGCACACTTCCACCAGGTATTGATCGGTGGTGTCGTCTTTGGGATGTTGGCTGGCATGTACTATTGGTGGCCCAAGATGTTCGGATTCAAACTGGACGAAAGGCTCGGTCGTTGGGCGTTCTGGTTCTTCAATATCGGTTTCTACGTTTGCTTTATGCCACAATACGCACTTGGCTTCATGGGTATGCAGCGGCGCATGTATACCTACCCGGCGGACATGGGATGGAACACGCTGAACCTGATTTCGACGATTGGCGCGTACATCATGGCTATTGGCTTTGTATTCATCGTGATTCAGGTCCTTTACAGCGTGAAGTACGGCGAGCGCGACTTGACTGGCGATCCGTGGGACGGCCGTACGCTTGAGTGGTCGCTTCCGTCGCCGGCTCCACACTACAACTTTGCCGTCATTCCAACCGTTACGAGCCGTGATGTCTGGTGGGAACTCAAGGAACAAGGTAGAACCGACGAACTCAAGCCAAAGGCAGAGGACATCAAGCCGATTCACATGCCGAAAAATTCGGCGCGTCCGTTCCTCATGGGTCTCGCTTTCTTCGTAGCAGGTTTCGGATTTGTCTTTGACTTATTGTGGTTAGGGTTCCTTGGGCTTGCGGGAGTGGTTGCGTGCTTGATTGCCCGTGCGTTGGAATACAACGACGATTATCACATTCCGGTGCACGAAGTCGTTGAAACAGAAGCTACACTCGGGAGGTTGGGATGATGGCAATGCCAGATGCAATGTACGGCGGTCATTCCGGGGTTACGTCGAGTGACAAGCCTCTGGAGTACAGAGATCCAAACCAGTCTGTCAAAATTCTTGGTTTCTGGTTGTTTCTCGCGACCGACATGCTGTTGTTTGGCTGCTTATTTGCGACCTATTTGGTGGTTCGCACACATACGGACGGTGGGCCAACGGCCCGGTCTATCTTTGATATTCCAGGGTTTACTCTTGAGACCTTTTTCCTTTTGACAAGCAGCTTTACTGGCGGACTGTCGACACTCGCGATGCGCAATGGAAACAAAAAGGCTCTGGTTTCCTGGTTAGCTGTTACCATTGCCCTTGGTCTCGCCTTTATCGGACTGGAGGTTCACGAATTCATCGGCGACGTAGCTGCCGGTGCAACGTGGGAGCGAAGCGCATTTTTGTCCGCTTTTTTCACCTTGGTTGGGACGCACGGCAGCCACGTCACCGTAGGGCTTGTCTGGATGTTCTTAACGCTTTTGCAGGTCGCAAAAAGGGGTATTACACCGATTACCGCGCGCAAGGTATTCGTGGTCAATCTGTACTGGCACTTTCTTGATGTGGTTTGGGTGTTCATTTTCACGGTCGTCTATTTGTCAGGGAGGGTGATGTAACATGGCGGTGCACAGCGGCGTCACCCGGGAGCCGGGGCACAAAAAGCACAAAGCCACTCAGTATATTGTCGGCTATCTCAGTTCCTTGATTCTCACAGCTGTAGCGTTCGGCCTGGCACTCACGCATACCATGCGCGTTGGACCATTGATTGTCGTTCTCACTATCTTGGCCGGATTGCAAATTGTCGTTCAGTTGTACTTCTTCATGCACATTACAGAGGGAGACGGACCGCCGTTTCACGCGTTGTTTTTAGTCTTAGGGCTCATTTTCACGTTCGCGATCGCGTTGATGTCAGTCTGGATTATGGGCTTTCCGGCATTCATGGCGCAAGTTTCGTAACAGGACACCATGTGGGGAAACTGGTGCGCGAAAGCGGCTGGTTTCCTCAAAACCAAAGTTGGCTAATTGAATGGAAAGGTGGGGAGGTTATGAGTATCTCCCATGCAAATCAAGCTTCAAAAATGGATGTATCCAAGATAGCCCATGCAGTCCGCATTGCAAAAGCCTATTTAACGTTGACCAAACCACGCATTGCCGTACTTCTGCTATTCACCGCTTTTGCGGCAATGATCGTGGCTGGACACGGGGTCCCGTCCGTGTCTAAGGCCATCCTTGGACTCTTGGGATTAGGTTTGTCTGCTGGCGGTGCAGCCGCCATTAATATGTGGTACGACCGCGATATCGATGCCATCATGACACGCACATCGAAGCGACCGCTCCCAGCCGGTATGATGACTCCGCGCAAGGCATTGACATTTGGATTGGCCTTGGGTGTTCTATCCATACTATTACTCGCGCTTACTGTGAACTGGATTTCTGCAGCTTTGGCAGGAGCAGGCTATGTCTACTACGCCGTCATATATACCATGCTTCTTAAGCGACGCACACCGCAGAATATCGTGATCGGCGGGGGGGCAGGGGCTTTCCCACCGTTGGTTGGCTGGGCTGTGATCACTGGACACTTGAGTGCAATGGCGTGGCTCATGTTTGCAGTGATCCTTCTGTGGACGCCTTCCCATTTCTGGGGTTTGGCACTGTACAAGAACGAGGATTATACGCGGGCAGGTGTGCCAATGATGCCTGTTATAAAGGGGGCACGCTCGACAAAGTTTCAGATGGTGACGTATGCGGTTGCATTGTTCGCGGCATCACTGGCCTTAACCCCCGTGATGCACGCGAAGTTGCTTTATCTTGTAGCGGCGAGTGTACTGGGTCTTGCTTTCCTTTGTGTCAACGTGCGCCTACTTGCCGAACCTGATACAAAATGCGCATGGGCTAAGCGCACTTTCTTTGCTTCGCTCTTATATCTTCCGGCAATCTTTACAATCATGGCCATCTGTGCACTTGTGTAAAGTCATAAACACCTTGTAGAAAAACGTTTCCGTTCGGGTGATGTGAAGGACGTGATCGCCTATGGGAAGAGAGCACCGGCGCAGTGCAAAAAACTCGCCGCGGAAACACTCTGGCGTATATTGGCTGTCCGTGATTACACTCGTCCTCATCTTTATCGTGAATACACTTGGTTTTACGGATACCATTACGGGATCTGCGATGGGGTGTGGGCGCAACTGGCCTTTGTGCAACGGGCAGATCATTCCCTCTGTTTGGACCCGTGCCACGTTTATCGAGTACTTTCATCGGTTGAGCGTGCTCTTGGGTGGAGGGGTACTCATTGGCTTTACCGTGGCTGCATGGCGTTCATATGGACGGATTGTGAGCGTGCGCATTCTACTTGGCCTTGCATTGCTTGGCGTCGTATTAGAAGGAGCACTGGGTGCCCTTGCCGTATTGTTTGTCAATCCGCCCGCCGTGATGGCAGCGCATATGGGCATCGCGCTGATCACGTTCGTCGCCATGGTGCTTATCACCGGCGTCATCGGTCAGGCGGATGGCAGGCGTTTCGGTTCAGCGGGCGTCGCGGGTATCAGGTGGATGGGCGGGAACGAGCAGGAAAACGAGCGTTGGGCGAGAACCTTCTCGCGGCTTGTTTGGTGGTCCGTCCCTTACGGATACGGAGCGATTTACGTCGGGGCGTATGTTGCAAGCACGGGATACGGATCCTTCTTCCGTGGATTCCCGGTCCCGACGGAATCGTTTGCAATCGCGGGGACAGCACTATGGATTGACATTCTGCATCGCTCGATCGCGCTGGGCTATGTCATTTGGATGGCAGTGTTGGTCTATCAGTCATGGCGCCATCGACATTCGCATCGACGGCAGTGGATTTTAAGCTGTGCGGCCTTCGTACTTGTCTGTTTGCAAGCCTTTTTCGGGTGGCTTCTCATCGCGACGCATCTCTCGGAGATTGCATTTTTATTGCATGTGACAAACGTCTCTTTGTTGTTTGCGACGCAGTGTTATATGGGCTGGACGATGCTACAAGAGCGCCATCTACGGCGACATCAAGACCGTGGAGCCTTGCTTCGGATCAGCTAGGGGTCAAATTATAGGATATTTGAGCCCTTGGCTTGGGTCATACTGCATCATCGGGAGGGATGCTTTGATGTCGGTGTCTGCGGAACTCTTAAGACAGATTTCGCTGTTTAAGGACCTGACAGCGGAAGAGTTGGCACACGTCTATCAACTTACGGTTGAGCACCACTATCAACGGGGCGATTACGTTTTCATGGAAGGGCAAGAACGGGAAGCTGTCTATTTTATTCGCCGTGGATTGATTAAGACGTTCAAAGTGGACGACGAAGGACGAGAGCATATCATCAATATTCTTGGCCGTGGCAGTATGTTCCCGCATGTCGGTTTTTTTCAGGACACCCCGTATCCGGCCACCGCAGAGGCGATGGAGCCAAGTATTCTCTTGTCCATTCGTTGTCGCCCATTCGATCAGTTATTGACGGAAAAGCCCGAAATTGCACGCAAAGTCATGCGAGTGATGGGCGAGCGAATTCTCTTGCTACAGTCCAAACTGCAGGAACTGGCATCATACGATTCACATGATCGCGTGATCGCACTGCTTCGGCACTTCGCCGAAGAATATGGGGAGCCGCATGCAGACGGGATTCATGTAAAGCTCCCCATCACGCACGGGGAAATGGCGAACATGATTGGCATGACACGCGAGTCAGTCAATCGCATATGGAACCAGTTGCGACGCGAAGGTGTGCTCAGCGGCCAACGGGATGAATGGATATTCAACTTCGAAAGATTGCAATGAAGGGTTGCATGGCAGGAGATGAATGGTTAACACATGAAAGCCTACACGGAGAGTCCCACCGGTAGATTGTCGGGGATATTTGTGGGTCTAGCCTTTGCGAACTTCCTTGTCGGTGCCAGTCTAGGGGGATGGATGGCTATTCAGCCGCTATCGTGGGCGCGAATTGGGATGATACATGCCGAAATTAACCCGTTTGGATGGCTTACCATGCTCATCTACGGTATGACGTACGCAGTGCTCGCGATATCTGCAGGCCTTCGCCCGCCAAAGGCCTGGGTGGGGTGGATCCACGTGGCATGCGCCGAACTGGCGATCGCGCTGACGGTTTGCGCAGTAGTCTATGGCTGGAGATTGGGCCTTGTGCTAGGCCTCACCTTGCAATGTGTGGCGCCAGCCATTTTCCTTGCAAATATTCTATTGTCCGTCGCCGTGCGCAAGCGGTTACACAGCATGGCGGATCGAGTCGACAAGGGGGAGCAGGATACAAACCTGGCACCTGTGCTGGTTTCGTTGCGCCGTTCACCACAATTTCAGGGCACGGATCGCATTGGGCAAAGAGGAACAGACATTTCGCTGATGCTCTTCTTGGTAGGGACAGGATGGATGCTTGGATCCGCCATTCGCAGCCCTAGTACCACAATGCTCACCACACCAGCAAGCGAATTCTTGGTGTACTATGGTTGGATTGGTGGTGCCATTTTCGCTGTATCGCTTCATCTTTTTCCGCGCTTTATGAGAGTTCGTTTGGGTGGAAGGCTCGCCAATAGCTTGCAGCACATTTGGGTTGCCGCTATCGTTTGTGGCGTGGCAGGTGAACTCTTTGACTCGGTCATCTCACACATCGCAAGTCGCATCCTAGGAGCTGTCATTGTCGTATACGGAGCTGTGTATCTACTTGCATCACGTGCATACAAACCAAAGTTGACAGGTGTGTACCCGTCCAGCGCGAGTCGCATCGCTTGGATAGCTGCCTGGACATTCTGCGTGACACTTGGAGTTGCGTTGATCTGTGGCGTAAACCCCTTTTCTTTATTGGCGTTGCACCTTCTATTTCTTGGTTTTGCTACGAACCTCGTGTATGGCATTGGCTATATGCTCTTTCCTCATCTCTTGCACCGGCAACCGCCTGGGTATGTCATCCCTTTGGCCCAAATCAGCTGTTCCATTCTGGGTTCTTTGCTGCTGGTTCTGGCCTTTGGCGGGTTACAACTTGGATTTCCAGGTAATACGTTTTTGCTTCTCGCCGCCGGTGGCTCTTTGGCATGGGGTGGCGCCTTGGGTTTCATCTTAATCTGGGTGTTTGCCCCTGTGCGGAACCAGAAGGTATGAGTCACAAATGGTCGTCCGGTCTTTTGCCGCCAATTGTCAGTACATGGCGTAGGGACAAGAACAAAAGCATGCTTCCACCGGTCATCGCGAGATCGCTTACCCAAGAGGCCCATCTGACCAAGCTACCCTTCCCAACAGTGAGCGCTATGGCACCGACGATCGTGCCCCCAAAATAGAGTAGCATACTGGTCAGGGCCGTTCGCCGCGGCACCATATCATCGATGAGAGGCGCAGTCTTCCTTTCTGGGCGTTTGCTGAATCGATATTCAAACCATAGAAATGGGACGATTTTCTGCATATATGCGTACATGAGAGCCACGAGTCCGCCAAACCCGAAAACGTAGATGGAGACAAACAGCATTGAGTGTAAGGAAACAAGTGTTGACATTGCAATGCCCAGTTCACCCGCGATACACAATGCCATTGCAGCCAGGGCTTCATATATAGGAAAGGCAATTCTTCTTTTTTTCCGCGCTCTGACGATCCGAAACATATCGCGTGTATAACCTATCAAGCCAATAAGCAGGGTCGTTATACCGACGTCTCTCAATACGTATGTTGTGTTTCCTGCTGAATACCAAGTCGAGACAATCCAGAGCAACACGCCACTGTAATAGAATGAGGCGGTGGCAGCCAAGGACACCCGACAGCCATGGCTAATGACGAACATCGGTACCAACTTGTACGACAAGACCATCACGAGACCGCCCCAAAATGCTAAACCACCGAGCATGATATGTGTCAACAAAACAGCCAGAAACACCTTGTTTGGAAAGGTAGCTTGGAACAGGCCGAGCAGCATGACGAACCATAAGACCGTTACAGGGAGACCTAGGATTCGGTACACGGGCGTCTTGTTACGTGCCCGAACATAATGATGACCGACAAAGGCGAAGTATAAAGCAGTGTTTGCGAATAGAATAGCTCCACCTGCTGCGACAACGGTAAAGCTTGAGGTGATAAATCCAGCCGTCATGGAAGCAACCGAAGCCACATGTATAGGGAGATGCCAGCGCAGAACATGGCGCGGTATTGGTGGAGCCTGAAAGGCAATGGGTATTATCTGAAACAGGACACCAAATGCAACGGTGAGCATAGAACCTAGTATGAACAAATGGATGGCAGCGAGCGACAAGGGGAATGTCACCTCGCCGCGCCGCCAGTCTGGCAATAGGACACCGAGTGAAGCCAAGCTGGGCCAACCCAGACACAGACCTGTGAGGAGGTAGTACACCGTAGCTGAAAGACGCTTTTTTGTCGGGATTGCATCACGCATTCCGCATCGGACTCCTTGTTTTCACTCATCAAGTGTCACATTTTCATCACGCGTAGCCGCCAGTGCCCAGGCTCCACTTCCGTAGTCACGACATTTAATCCCAGGCCTTTAATCGCTGAAATAAGCGGCCCAGGTCGATGCGGCGTGTGGATTTCACATAGTGTCCCGAAGGGGGCCTGATCTACCATCTGAAGAATTTCATGTCTAGGATGAAATCCGTTGCGAATGGCTTCACGCGCATCTATGCTCAAGACTGCACCACTGCGATGCACCACCAGCTGTTCAGCAATATCCATGCGATTCTTCCTTTCCCCACTATTGTTCCTTTTTTGTCACGATGCTCCGGCGTGTACGAATTCCACTCTTACGGCACAGTGTGATACGGGATCAAGCGTTGTGTAACCGTGCCGAGCGATGTGGCTTTGGCAGTATTTGCGCATCTCGAACCGAGCGCTGAGGCTGCCACGTCGAGGTATCGTTTTCATCGAATTGATCCAGGTATTCAATGACCATTCGGGTGATCGCACTCGGGGTTGAGGCTCCTGATGTCACAGCAACGGTCCGCACACCACGCAACCAGTCAGGCCGGATCTGTGCCACGTCGGAGACGAGATGTGCAGGGATCTGGGCAATTTCTTCGGCCACCTGCGCTAAGCGATTCGAGTTGTTGCTGCGCGTATCACCAACAACGATGCATAGGTCTGCCTGACCAGCGAGATCGGCAACAGCTTGTTGGCGCAGTTGTGTAGCCATACAGATTTCGTTATACACTTCGGCCGTCGGAAAGCGACGTTTGACTTGCTCCATCAGTAGTGCCGTATCCCACTGGCTTAGAGTCGTTTGATTGGTCACCGCAATTTTTTCCGAGTCGATGTGCAGTGCCTCCAAATCAGCTGGCGTTTCAATGAGATGTACGTGCTTGGGGTCGATCCCTACTGCCCCTTCTGGCTCTGGATGGCCTTTGCAGCCGACATAAATCACTTCATATCCGTTTGCGACGCGATCCCGAATCAACTCATGCGTACGTTCTACGTCCGGGCATGTGGCATCAATCACGTGTAAGCCCCGTTCCGCTGCACGTTTGCGAACTTGTGGCGAAACGCCGTGCGCGGTAAAAATCACGGTACCACTCGTTACCTGATCAAGAAGTTGCGCACGCGTTCCACCGTCCAGGGTTATGACGCCCTCACGATCAAAGGCATCCACGACATGGTGGTTGTGAACGATCATCCCTACGATGTAAATTGGGCGAGGTAGCGAGGAATTGTCGATAGCGGTTTGGACAATGTTCATAGCCCCGACAACCCCGTGGCAATACCCCCGTGGTGTAATGCGAATGACGCGCATCGTATTCGCCCCCCATTTCATTTGCTGCGTATTCAGAATGACAGAAGTCCACACAGCGGAATGTGTGTCGGATCACATAGAGGGTTCGTGACTTGGGTCACAGGCAGGGAAAGTGAGGCACGCTAACATGCTAGACGGGGGGATTTTATGCCGCATCGACTTAAGAGTTCGAGGCTTTGGGCGGTCATTAGTATTGGGGCTTCTCTGTTGGTCGCTGCAACAGGGTGCTTTGCGCCACAAGCAAAAATGCATACTCTGGATCGCCGGGCAAATCAGGATAGCCAACGTGCGTCGGGATCATCGCCGGCCATAGATGGCTTAGATCAAAAGCCAAAACGTGCCCTGGTTGTACGCAATGGGAGCCGCGTGTCAATCACAATGTACACTGAAGAGACCAAGGTTACCATCGCACCCGGAGTACAGTTTCCTGCATGGACGTTTGACGGTACGGTCCCTGGCCCCGTACTTTATTTACGCCAAGGCGACCATGTGAAGCTGACCTTGGTGAATTTAGATCCACGCATGGCTCACTCAATTGATCTTCATGCCGCACAAATTCCACCAAACCAAGCCTTTACCGATGTGCCTCCTGGGTCTTCGAAGACAATTGAATTTGATGCGTCGACACCGGGCGTGTTTATGTACCACTGTGAAAGTGCACCGATGGCTCTACATATCGCTCAGGGAATGTTTGGTGCCATCATCGTGACACCAAAGGGAGGAATGCCGCCAAATTACGTGATCGTACAAAGTGAGTTTTACAAGCCTTTGGACATCAACGAGGTCCTCAAAGGATCTCCAACATATGTAGTGTTTAACGGTGAAGCGAACGAGTATGTCGATCATCCGCTTATTGTCAAAGTGGGCCAACCTATTTCGATTGCGTTTGTGAATGCAGGGCCGAATGACTTTTCCGCCTTTCACGTCGTGGGGGCCATTATGAGAGATGTACAGGAGTCTGGGGACCCCAGGAACAACACATATGGCGTGCAGACATGCACAGTTGCACCTGGGGATGGTGTGCTAATCCACTTGCTCTTCACAGCTCCTGGCGAGTACTCGTTCGTATCGCACGCAATGAACCAAATGGAAGAAGGTGCGACGGGGGAGTTTGTCGTACACCAATAGTCCGCGAAAACGAAATCCGGTTCATTCGATCTCCTGAGCCATGTTGCTAACTGCGATGGTTTCACAGAAAGCTCCCATTGCATTTCGTTCCGAATTCGATAACAACGGAACAAGATGCGATGGGAGCCGATTTCCCTGTAGGAGCGGACGGAACCTGTCACGCGGATTGATCTTCGGGCAAGTACTTTTTAGCCATATCGTACAGTGCCGCCATTCCTCCATATAAAGTAAAGAAAAAGGAGTCTGGCGCATCTAAAGAAAAGGATCGGTATTTTCTTGGATCCACGCCAAGTATGAACTCGAAAAGCTCGGCGCTATCGTAGGCATAGAAGCAAAAGCTCGTGTAATCGAAGGCAGGCATCTTCTCAAAAATCGTCACAATATCGTGCGCATATGCCTTTACGTTGCGCGACGCCTCGTCGATCATGTGTATAGCGTCAGTGAGATCTACAGATATGCGGATTGTGTGTTCATTGATGAGTTGGATGTCCGCCATATATTCCCTCCTGTTCGCATTGCGAGGTTCTTTCGAGTGGGAAGCAAAGGGCATTTTTCTCTACTGCAACCCGGTAGACAGATAGCGGCAAAAGTTCATCAGGTGACGGTACTTGCGGGCGAATCTGCAGATACCCGTCATCGGCCGTCTCGGGGTTTTCTGAACTTAGCAATGTTCCGTCTGACACAAGTTTGGCTATCACCGAAAGCCCCCACCATAAGGACGGATCGTCCACCCTCGCAGCAGTCGCCAACTGCTTGACCCGAAATACCGACTCGTACGGCATGTGTGCCAAATTGATGACGTGGCGTAAAATTCCGTTTTCATAGACCACAAAAACACGACGATAACCATGTGTCACGTGGCCAAGGGGTAGCCACTCGACGCGTGCAGTCATGCTCCAGTTCGCCCGATTCGTATGCGGAAAGTTTCAGGTCCTCGTTCAAGGTATTCCCATGAGAAAATGCCTGGGCGTTCCAGTTCGAACTGATAGTGTAACGGCTGCGGATCGTGATCATTGACCAGCAACATGGCTTCGCCTGGGCGGAGATTATCAAAGGTCTGGAAAATCACTTTGTGCTTTTGGTGCGGTGGATATTCGGTCGCGTTTACGGTCGCCGCAAATTCATTCACGATAATGGCCTCCTTGGACTGTTATCTGGTTACACCGTGAAGTCTACGCTGGCCGAATACGCGAGAACGTGACGAAAGTCACATTCGATGCGCAGGAATACGCTTAGTCTAAACGTGCGAGAGTGAGGTTTGCGGGAAAACTGGCTGTCTTCTCTCGGTGGTCTTGCATGGGGCGGCGTTTCGCATTCGTCCCTGCGTAAAGCTTTGTGTTATCAAGCAGGAGTAGCTCTGTCATGGTGCGGAAGAGGCGAAAAGGGGAGAGTGGCATGAACTATTTTGCGGCGGCCATCGACGTCCGCCAGTTTGCATCGAAAGTAAAGCATCATGCAATTTTCTCAATTTGGAACGCACTCAGCCCGGGTTCAGCGATGCTCATTATCAATGATCACGACCCGAAACCATTGTATTACCAATTGGATGCAGAGTGCGGGCAAGAATTCCAATGGAATTACCTGGAGCGGGGGCCGGAATGCTGGCAGGTGGAGATTCGAAAAGTTAGACCTGCAGCTGTTAGTTTGGTGCAAGAGGTCGAAGTGGAATAACCATAGGGGGGATTCGTATGTCAGGGAAAATTGTTTCATTGGATGTCCGAGAAATCCTTCGAGCAAAGGGAGAACCCTTCCAGCTCATCATGGAGACGGTCAGCACAGTGGGTGATCGCGACGTTTTTGAACTTCACGCTACCTTTAGGCCTGATCCTTTAATTCGCGTGCTTGCAAAACAAGGATTTGCAAATTCCGTGGTAGAAGAGGAGCCGGATCACTTTATCGTGCAATTCTATAAGGAAGACACGGACATTCCGTATTTTCATTTGGACAATCGTGAACTCGATCCGCCCGGCCCCATGGTTCGAACCCTTGATTTTCTGGACAGTCATAAGGCTTGCACTGAGGGAGAGCTTGGTCTGGAAATTTGGAATGTACGGGTTCCTGCATTCTTATTGCCGGAGTTGGACGAGCGAAACTACAACTTCCAGGTAGAGGACGAAGGGGATGGGACAGTTCGTGTAAAGATTCGTCGAGCATAATTTTTTCGAAAGAAGGTGGGTTTCTTGCAAACGTCTGCGGGCGCCCCTGTGATGGGGGGGATCAGCACAAGCCAATCGCCACCTTTCGCAGTGCCTATCCGCTATATGTTGCTTGGTGTCATATGTTTTGGATTGTTTGCGGTAGACTTCGCATTCCAATCCTTGACGTTTGCCCGCGGTGTACCAGGCACGCCGAATGTGGTTGCTCTTACACACGCTTTGACACTAGGGGCGCTTTTGTCCTTTGTTATGGGGGCAGTTTATCAGCTCACGACCGTTGCTTTTCTGATTCCCATTGCAAGTGTCACCGTGGCTCGATGGAATTTTTGGATATACCTAATTGGTGTCGTTGGATTGTTTACGTCCATGAGCCGATGGTGGCCGCTTGGATTGCTCGTCTTTGGCTTTGTCACAGTGATCTCACTATATCTGTATTGCGCCGTAATGCTCACTTCGCTAGTGAAGACCAAGGCCCGTGGGCCAATGTTTGGGTTTGTCCTGTCCGCACACGTGTATCTCATACTCGCAGTCAGTGTCGCGGTTTTGCTGGTTTTAGCTGATTCGGGATTTGTTCCAGCACTCAATTTGGCTATCGGGCAGTTGATTGCAACACACATTGTATTGGCAGCTGGCGGTTTTTTTACGTTTTTGATTCTGGGTTTCAGTTTAAAGCTTTTGCCTATGTTTACCTTGGCTCACGGGTTTTCGACATGGCGCCAGAAGTGGACACTTCGCTTGGCACATGTGAGTGTCTGGGTGATCATAGCCGCGATTTGGGTTGCCATCCCCATTCTGTTCTGGTTAGGCGTGATTTGTGGTTTACTGACTTTAATAATCCATTTATGGGATATGAAGGACATTATCAAGAACCGTATGCGAAAAAAGGTGGAGTGGCCTATTTGGGGGGTTGTTTCTGCAGTCGTGATGGGGTCTTTCGGGCTGTGTTTGTTCTTACTGCGCCTGTTCTGGCGCGGTGGTGAGGCTGGCTGGCAGATCATCGTGATGTTTTATATGCTCGGGGTCGTGACCATGACCGTCATGGGGTTTGCATATAAAATTGTTCCCTTTCTTATTTGGACGAAGCGGCACAGCAGGGCGCAGGCAACGCGCCAGGGTAAGCCTATACTCATTTCCGATTTAATTGACGTAAGGCGTTCCCGGCCAGTGTTTATTGGGCTCATTGCCGGGATCATCGCAGGCACCACTGCGGCGTCGGTGTCGTGGGCTCCAGGCGTGATTGGGGGATGCATGGTCATTGGCCTTGCTATCGTTATGTTTAGTGTGCAAATGCTGCGCGTCTTAAAATTGCCGACGCTGAGAAAGGAGTTATTTCGCCATGATTGATATGGATGATGTGCGCGCAAAGTTACAACAAGTTTATGATCCCGAAATCGGTGTCAATGTCGTAGATCTGGGTCTTATTTATAAAATGGAAGAGCGTGAGGAAGGAAGTTTATATATTGAAATGACCATGACAACGCCGGGCTGTCCAGCACATGATATGATTAGCGAAAACGTAGAGTGGGCAGCAGCGCAGGCCTCTGGTGTCGCAATGGTCTACGTCGACGTCGTCTGGGACCCGCCTTGGTCGCCTGAGATGATGAGTATCGATGCACGCAGGGAATTGGGATTCATCTAAGCAACAGTCGGTTAGGCCTACTGATTTCGGGATATCTGAGTCGACGTTCATTGTGTTGTGTGTGCGGAAAAACTGCATGTCGTGCGTCGCGTTTTTCCGCATCATTGCCCCTCTGAATCTTTGGGTATGCGCATCAGCCACCCCTCGTCAACCATTCCATTCGTTCTCGATTCGAAGCCGTGCTGATGGCTACGAATCGATTTCGATTTCGACAAATTCATTGTGAATTCGTACGCGGAAGGTCTCCAATGGAATGGTGCACGGCATGCGTGTAGCATCACCTGTTCGAATGTCGAATGCTCCACCGTGACATCTACAAACAATCTCATTTCCGTCTATATCACCATCGGACAAAGAACAATCTTGGTGAGTACAGATGCCAGAGGTTGCGAACCATCCGTCCTCAAGGTGGTAGAGATTGACCTCAATCCCGTTAACAGAGAAGCCTTGCACACTCCCCACCGCTACGTCTGAACTATGACAAACACGATACCAAGACACGACACTCATCCTCCTCTATTTCGGTGATGACAATTCCCAATCGGCAAGCCGAAACCAGTAAGTCCTTTTTAAACGTGGGCAGACAGTATTGTTTCCTGCAATTGTGGGTCGCTGTGTGAAGAATGTGGATGGATAAGCACCCAGATTCCAGATCCCCCTGGCCATATTCGCTTTTCCAATCGATACTCAAAGCAGCAATCGTGTAAGGTGTATTCGAGTTGGCGAGTGAACTTAGCCAGATCTTCACTGGGCAAGATGAGCAGCGCTGGTGGTTGTACCTGCTCTTTCGCAACGTCGAACAACCAACGTAGCAGTGTGCGGAAGGACTTTGAATCTTGTTCACGCGAGTCTACGAGAAAGCGATTGATTCCCAGACCAGCAGGGTAATATTGTGTCATGAAATCCGTAGTTGTAATTTCTAGGGTAGTATGCAGATATCCATAGGACTCCATGGTGCGGTGAAGCGCGATCGGACGAAATGGTGTGCGCACTTGTAATACCAGGTTTGTATCATGAATATGAGCGGATTGTAAAAACGAGTTGAGTAGCGTTAGATCAGCCAGTGATCCACCTCGAGTGTCGACTTCTACGATTTTCATGGCTATCTTGCCTCCGTAGATGTACTCTTTGAGCCTAGTTCGACAATACGGAAGGTCGTTAACCTATCGTGTGAGATGTATCACGGTTTACCCATATACGTTCGCTCGTTCTTTAATCGTTCAGAATACAGATGCATCTTGGCACGTGAAATCGTGACGTAACGCACAGAAGTAGAGCCCAAAGTATGCCACGATTTCATTAGGCAACATCATCTGCCGTGGTGCTCGAAGGATGCGAGTGCCAATGGAGGGATTCTGCATGGTGGAAAAGATCTCACTACAATTTCGAGACAAGCAAGTTCAAGGCGTTCTCCAACGTGATGAGACGAAATTTGTACAGCTTTCGTTGGCACCCCATAAAGGACTGACTAAACATCGTACTCCACACAATCTCACGGTATTGGTTCTAACAGGTAGAGTGCTATTCACGATTGAGGAACAGTCGTTTGTGCTTGAGGCATCGGAAATGCTGGCCGTCGATCCGGGAGTGGAGCATGCGATTGAGGGTATTGAACAAAGCACGGTCCTCCTGATCCTGACCCCACATCTTAAGCTGTCGGAAACCACCCCCGTTTTACCAGAGACTCAAACTTTGGAGCACGAAAACGCCTATCGACATCCCGAGCTTATTGAATACATTGCGCCGGAATTACGGCCACTCGTCGATGATCATATAGCTTTGTGCAAGGTATTGGAGGCCGTAGCAAGGGTGCCAAATGAGAGGGAGATTCGTTCTGCTTTGGAGATGATCCAAGCAGAACTGCAAACGCATTTTGTGGCGGAAGAGCAAGTCGTTTTCCCGCGCATGGCGGCACACGTAGGGGGGCAAGATGTCGGCCCTGTGGCCCGGTTACTTGCAGAACATGCTCACATCAGGCGCCTCTATGCAGAAGCGAGAGAGTTGCTCAAAACGTGGGAAGAAACCGGCGATGCTCACATACATGAGCTGGTGACAGATAAGATTCAGCAATTGTCTGCTTCACTCCTGAATCATCTCGGGAAAGAGGATAGCCATTTATTCCCCATGGCGAGTAGGTTATTAACCCAAGAGGAGAAAGTCGCCGTTGCCAAAGAGCTGCAGGAGTATATGCACAAGACGTCGTGATCAATGGGCGGGATTAAAGGTCGAAGGATATGCCAAGGCGTTCATACTGATGCATAAGCCCGACACAAATGAGAAGTGGAGGGATGGTCTTGATTACCAACGAACAGGTGCTTGAAGCACTTCGTGACGTTGAGGATCCCGAGGTTCATCGAAGTATCGTTGAACTGCAGATGGTGAAATCGATAGAAATCAACGGTGCCCACGTTCGCGTAGAGGTGCTGCTTACCATTCGCGGTTGTCCCCTTCATACGACAATTGAAAGAGCGGTTCGTGAGAAATTGTTATCGCTTGATGGAGTGCACACTGTCGAAGTTGCAATTGGGCACATGAGCGACGAAGAGCGCGCGCGCTTTGCTGAGATTGTGCGCGGGAAGCGATCACAAACGGCTATTCCAGCCATCCTTGACCCAGCTCTAGGTATAGAATTTATCGCGATCGCGTCCGGAAAAGGGGGAGTCGGCAAGTCCACGGTTACGGCGCACCTTGGCTATGAACTGGGCCAGTTAGGGCTGCGCGTGGGAATCGTCGATGCGGATATATACGGGTTTAGTATTCCTGGGATTTTTGGAGTACAGTCACAAAGGCCGACGATGATCGACGACTTGATTATGCCAATTGAACTAGGAAATCTGCGTTTAATTTCGATGCAGTATTTCGTTCCGGACAACAGTCCGGTTGTTTGGCGAGGCCCTATGTTGGGCAAGATGCTGAGAAATTTCTTCGGCCAAGTGTACTGGGGCGAACTGGATGTGATGCTGCTCGATTTACCGCCGGGAACAGGTGATATTGCGCTTGATATACATCAGTTGATCCCAAAGAGTAAGGAGATTATTGTTACAACCCCACATGCCGGGGCAGCTGAAGTCGCCGTTCGGGCGGGACTCATGGGGTTGCGGACAAATCACGAAATTTTGGGCGTCGTCGAGAACATGTCATATTTCGTGTGCCCTGGTTGTGGGGAAAAGGCATACGTGTTCGGTCAGGGTGGGGGAGAACGTGTTGCTCGAGACCTGCAGACAGAACTTCTTGCACAAATCCCCATTTCAAACCTAGGACTGGAGACTACTAGCCCTTTCGATACGGTGGGAACGCAGCGTGAATCGTATCAGCGATTGGCTGAAAGGGTCATGTCGGTGGTCAGATTGAGAGGATAGTCGGTGTGGTTTACTCTTGATTTAAAAGCGGATGTGCGAGGAGGAATCAATCATGAAACCGCGCATCGATTACACTCGGGTCGAACCCGAAGCCGTACGCGCAATGTATGGATTGGAAGACTACATTCGTTCTACGGGTCTGGAACGCAAGTTACTTGAACTCGTCAAAACGAGAGCATCCCAGATTAACGGATGTGCGTACTGTTTGGACATGCACACGAAGGATGCAAGAGCTGCTGGCGAGACGGAGCAAAGGCTATACGCTTTGTCCGCATGGCGCGAGGCCCCTTTTTACTCAGAGCGCGAGCGAGCTGCTCTTGCTTGGACAGAAGCCGTGACGCTGGTATCACAAACGCACGTCCCCGATGATGTATACGAACTCGCGAGGGCGGAATTTACCGAAGCGGAGCTTGTTCAGCTGACTATGGCAATTGTGGCCATCAACGGTTGGAATCGATTGGCCATCGCAATGCGATCAATACCGGGCGACTATCAACCCAAGAAGCGATGACCGCGTATTGCGAGAGTACGCTTCCCACCCAACGGGTGATTCGGGCGGCTGGCCGGGCGTTCCATCGGAACATCGAAACGGGGCTGTCACAAAAGTGCAGGCATGGGTGTTGACCCATGCCTGTCCTATTTGAATGGCTGGTTGAAGCATCTGGTAAAGTCGGTCCATCAAACACGCGAGTCGTTTTGAAGAGTCGTTACACGTATTTTTGCAAGGCTTCTACCAATGCGTAATACCGACCAACAATAAAAGGCCACTCATGTTTTGTGTAACGTCGAGCTTGGGTTTCTCGCATTCGGCGCATGACTTGGACAATATGCGTCAAATCATCTGTTTCAAATGAAAGTAACCACTCGTAATCACCCAATCCAAAGTTATAAACCCCATTCGTTAGAATCCCAGGGAATTCGCGTCCGGCTTCACCATGTTCTTTAAGCATTGCCCCACGTTGATCAGAAGGCAGCAGGTACCACTCGGCAGTACGGATGTACGGATAGAAGCACAGGTACGCCTTCGTTGGAATGCCTTGCAAAAAGGATGGGACGTGCTCTGGGTTAAATTCCGCTGGATGGGTCATGCCCACAAACGACCAAGGTATATTTGTTGCTCTTCCTAATTTCGAACGGCGAAGATCCAGTTGTAGATTTTGCAGGTCGACAGGATTATGAGCATACATCCACAAGAACACGTCTGTATCGGCGCGGAAGGCTTGTGTTACGTATGAACCTCGAAGTGTCACGCGAGCTGCGTAATCCTTAAACAACTCGATCGCTTCACCCGCGGCTAGTTGCCGAGCTGCCGGCGTTGTCTCATTCCATCGATCATTAAACTTCAGTGCAAGATGTGCCGTAAAAATGGTTTCCATAACCATCCCTCCGTGGATAGCGGGCGTCGAGTAGTCATTTCGGGCTTTCCAAGGCTATCATGCGTCATGTGGGGACGGCTGCGTTTGATCTGGATCACAATCGAGAATACATGTTTGAAAGTCTGGATGAGTGGGAGGAGAGATCTGGGCGGTTTTTAGCTTTCGGCAAGGAATGATGGGACTAACCAATACATGATTCCCTGTCATACCCTGCCGGAGATATTTGAGACGTTTTCAGACGCGGAGTTGGTCACTCTGTAAAGTCATTGATTTGTGGATTTCTCGCGGCAAGCAGGGCAAATTCCCTTGACCTCGACATGATAATCTTCGATTTCAAACCCTGTGGCTTCCGGCGGCAATTGGAACTTCGGCTGTTCCTCCATGTAAAAGTCGATGAGGGCACCGCATTGTATACAAACCAGATGATGGTGTGGCTTGACATTGATATCGAAACGGCTCGGCCCATCCCCGACTGTGATTTCCTTGACCAAGCCGAGTTGGGCGAAGTTCTTCACCGTATTGTACACAGTCGAAACACTCATGCTTGGGAAGGTCGGATGAACAGATTGATAGATATCATCGACCGTCGCATGTCCCTGGTAATCCATAAGAAACTGCAGAATAGCCTCTCGCTGGGGAGTTACTCTGAGACCGGACTTTTTAAGCAACTGCACGATGTTCGTGGTCTGTCCGTACACGTGCCTCCCCTCCTTTCTCTTCTCCATTAAATGTATCAGATGTGTTTTGACAAAGCCAAGTGTATTTTTTATAATCTGACCTAGATAATAATTATTATCAAAAAGGATGTGATATTATTTAAAATCGAGTAGGAATAGTCGTTTTTATCTACGGCGGCCATCGTATAGCCCTCGTATAGATGATGTCGGCATGTGAGCGATCTTGAAGGAGGAAATCAGACATGTCTCTCATAGGAACCGAAATCAAACCGTTTAAGGTTACAGGATACCGTAATGGCGAATTCGTCGAAGTTACCGATGCAGATTTAAAGGGCAAGTGGAACGTCCTTTGTTTTTACCCAGCAGACTTCTCGTTTGTGTGCCCAACGGAATTAGAGGACTTGCAAGATCAATACGAGACGCTGAAGTCGCTTGGCGTCGAAGTGTACTCCATTTCTACAGACACCCATTTCACACACAAGGCATGGCACGATGCGTCGCCTGCCATCGGCAAAATTACGTACACCATGCTCAGCGATGCGGCACATACTTTATCGCGCAACTTCGATGTCCTTATCGAATCGCAAGGCATTGCGGAACGTGGGACCTTTGTTCTGGACCCAGACGGTGTAATACAGGTATACGAAATCCATGCCGACGGTATTGGCCGCGACGCAAGTACGCTGGTCAATAAAATCAAGGCCGCACAATACGTGCGTAACCACCCAGGCGAGGTTTGTCCAGCGAAGTGGAAGGAAGGGGAAAAGACGCTCAAGCCAAGCCTCGACCTGGTCGGCAAGATTTAAGGAGGTCGAGCAATGGTACTTGATGATGACATCCGCGGACAGCTGATGCAATACCTCCAGTTGATGGAGGGCGATGTGATCATCCGTGTGAGTGCAGGATCGGACGAAGTATCGAAGGACATGCTGGCCCTCGTCAATGAGTTGGCCGGCATGTCGGGACATATTCGCATTGAACATGTGACGCTGCCGAGAACTCCGAGTTTCACGGTCAATCGGGTCGGCGAAGATACGGGCATCGCCTTTGCAGGCGTTCCTCTGGGTCACGAATTCACTTCGCTAGTCTTGGCACTCTTGCAGGTAAGCGGTCGGACGCCAAAACTGGATGAGACGGTCATTCGGCAAATCAAAAGTTTAGATGGCGACTATCATTTTGAAACGTATGTTAGCTTAAGCTGTCATAACTGTCCGGATGTCGTCCAGGCTTTAAATGCGATGAGCGTTTTAAATCCTCGTATAACGCACACGATGATCGACGGAGCAGCATACAAGGCAGAAGTTGAAGCAAAGAACGTGATGGCGGTGCCCACTGTATATTTAAACGGCGAATTGTTCGAAAGTGGGCGCATGTCCGTCAGCGACATTTTGGCGAAGTTGGGCAGTACACCAGATGCGGCGGAAATTGCGGATCGCGATCCATACGACGTATTGGTGCTGGGCGGTGGCCCTGCGGGGGCAAGCGCCGCCATTTACAGTGCGCGCAAAGGGATTCGCACCGGTATTGTCGCCGAGCGGTTTGGCGGTCAGGTTTTGGATACGCTGGGGATTGAAAACTTCATCAGCGTCAAATACACCGAGGGGCCGAAATTCGCGGCTCATTTGGAAGAACACGTACGGCATTACAACGTAGATATCATTTCATCACAACGCGCAAAGCAGTTGCGTAAGGGTGACCTTGTGGAAGTCGAGCTGGAGAATGGCGCGGTGTTGAGGAGTAAAGCGGTGATTATCGCGACAGGGGCACGTTGGCGGACACTGGGTGTGCCAGGAGAGGCGGAACTTAAAAACAAAGGTGTCGCGTATTGCCCGCACTGTGACGGCCCTTTATTCCAAGATAAGCACGTCGCGGTCATTGGCGGAGGGAACTCTGGAATAGAAGCGGCTATCGATCTCGCTGGTATTGCCCGGCATGTGACCGTTCTTGAATTCCTACCTGAGTTGAAAGCCGACGACGTATTGCAAAAACGGCTATTTAGTCTGGCGAACGTCACTGTGCTCACCAATGTCGAGACGAAAGAAATTACTGGTGGCGATAAGGTTGATGGTATCACCTACGCGGAGCGGAGTTCGGGGGAAATCAAGCACATTGAGTTGGACGGCGTCTTTGTGCAAATTGGACTCGTACCGAATACCGATTGGCTGGGAGATGCCGTGGAACGTACGCGTATCGGTGAGATCGTCGTCGATAGTCGGGGAGCGACGAGCGTACCTGGCGTCTTTGCGGCAGGGGATTGCACGAATGCTCCATACAAGCAAATCATCATATCGATGGGATCGGGCGCAACTGCTGCCTTGGGTGCATTTGATTATCTGATTCGAACCTGACGGTGGCTTGTAGCTAAAACCGGAAGCGCTCCGACGTTTCCGTTATCTTTCCGTTATCACAATGAAGTGAGAGGCCAACAGCCTTTGTAATAGGGTGGTACCGCGAGCAAAGGGGCTGTCCCAAAAGTGCCAAGCGCACTTAGGGGGAGCCCCTTATTTATGAAAATCTGTTTGAATGTTGCCCTACATGTCCACAAAAAGAATCGCCCTTCCGGTAAAATGTAAGTGCGAACAAACATCAA
>NZ_BSBJ01000073.1:0-269 GCF_027923525.1 Alicyclobacillus hesperidum subsp. aegles
AAGAATATCGCGCAACAGCTTGGCGTTTCTGACAGCCAGGTTCGTAACTGGAAAGTTGCTGACGACTGGGAAAACAGCGGAATTGTTGCGCAACAAAACATGAATCGTGGCGCAACAAAACGTAAGCCGGGGGCTCCAAAAGGCAACAAGAACGCGGTCGGCAACATCGGCGGCCCTGGTGGGCCGGTCGGAAACGACAAAGCTGTCACGCACGGTTTTTTTCGCCGCATCTTCCCGGACGACCCTGACACGCATGCCATCATCAACGA
>NZ_BSBJ01000074.1:0-295 GCF_027923525.1 Alicyclobacillus hesperidum subsp. aegles
AGTTCCTTAACGAGAGTTCTCCCGCGCGCCTTCGTGTTCTCCACGCGCCCACCTGTGTCGGTTTCCGGTACGGGCACCTGCTGCATCGCTAGAGGCTTTTCTCGGCAGTGTGAACTCTGGGACTTCGGTACTGTCCTTCCCTCCCCATCACAGCTCACGAATCCCAGGATGCGCATTTCACTACATCCCTCGCTCGCTGCTTGGACGGCCTCTTCCATCCGGCCGCTTCCCTCATCCTCCTGCGTCACCCCTTCGCTCAATCGCTCTCGGTGGTACAGGAATTTCAACCTGTTGT
>NZ_BSBJ01000075.1:0-28457 GCF_027923525.1 Alicyclobacillus hesperidum subsp. aegles
CCGCATCTAGAACAGGTTCGGGAGCGTTTGGGTGTGGCTCCCAAGGCTGTCATTGCAGACGCAGGATACGGGAGTGAAGAGAACTATACATACCTTGAGCAACAGCAAATCACTGCGTACGTGAAATACAACACCTATCACAAGGAGCGGACGAAGCGGTGGAAAGCAGACATCAGTCGGTATGAGAACTGGGAATACGACGAAGAACGAGATGAGTACATCTGTGCAGCGGACCAACGATTGACCTTTCGATACGAAGGATACGAGAAGACTGAGACTGGATACCGAGTGAAGAAAAGATATTACAGATGTGACACCTGTGGAACATGCCCGATACGAGCTCGGTGCACAAAAGGGTTGGGTAATCGACAAATTGGCGTAAGTCGCGAGCTCCAAAGATACAAACAAATGACAAGGGAACGTCTGTCAAGTGAGGAAGGCCGAGAACTCTCAGTCAGACGTATGGTGGAGGTTGAGAGCGTGTTTGGGCAACTAAAAGCCAATCGCGGGTTCCGCAGATTTCACCTGCGGGGCTTATTTAAGACGCACATTGAAGTGGGGCTCGTAAGTTTAGCCCACAATCTGATGAAGAAGGCGGCTTTATCCGCGTAGGAGGAGCTACCTTGCAAGCACAGAACGCAAAAAAAAAAGACAATTAAACAAAAAAGGGGCTGTCCCCTTCCCCCATCTTACAATGGGTTTTGGGACAGCCCCCTCCTCATCAAACCGGACAGGCGGTTTTCCCGCATCCGGCTTTCCGATGCTCTTCATCTTGTGCTTATACTACATGCCATATCCGCTGACCGTTTTCAGCCCAAGGTTTTGGAAAACCCGTAGAATCTGGGTATAGCTCAGTCGGCTTCGTTTATGCTTCTTACGCCAATACAGTGTGTGCGTAAAATAGCGCACACCTCGCTTGCAACATAGATTTCTGAGATGATTCCCCCATGATCAACCAAGGAGGGAATCATCGTGTCAAGCGCAGAACGGGCCAGTTTGAGAGAATCATGGCAGGCACGGGTGGCAGCATTTCTTGCCAGTGGGCTCAGCGCCGCGAAATGGTGCGCCGAGAATCAGGTCACCGAAAGTCGGCTTTGGTACTGGGTTGGCAAGTTTCGAGCCGAACAACAAGAGAAATCGTCATCCAGCACCGATTGGGTGGCTGTGCAGATGGACACTTCCACGGATACAGGTCCCCTGCACGTTCGCATCGGCCAAGTGGAGATTGAAGTCAAACCCGGTTACAACCCGGAGTTATTGCGTGGTGTGGTGCGCACGCTGATGACATTGTGCTAAATGAAATCATTTCGGAACAGCGTATCTATCTGGCGTGTGGCAGTACGGACCTGCGCAAATCGATTGACGGGTTGGCGACATTGGTGCAGGAATCGTTTCAACTGGACCCGTTCTCCCCTTGTGCATTTGCGTTTTGCAACCGCCAGCGGGACAAGCTGAAGATCCTGTATTGGCAGCATAACGGCTTCTGGCTGTTTTACCGCCGCCTGGAGCGGGGACGGTTTGAATGGCCGGATACAGGGACAGAGAAAACCATGGTGGTTAGCCGGCGGGAGTTCAATTGGCTGCTGGATGGACTGCCACTCAACCAACCAAAGGCGCACCGCAAGGTTACGGCGAAAAAAGTGGTGTGAGACCGATAAACACAGAAGGATCTGTCAAGGGATTTCGGCAAGCGTGTCGAAATCCTTTTGCATGATGAACACGACGACGGAGACCACAAATCAACTGGAAGCCTTTCAACAGCGTTACGAGGCGCTGAAGCGTGAGAATGCGGGGCTGACAAAGCAGGTCAAACTGCTGCTGGAGCAGCTTCGCCTGGCCCGTCATCGGCAATTTGGGAAGTCCAGCGAACGCGTCGCGAATGACCAGATGCGCTTAGATCTGGTATTCAACGAGGCCGAGGTTGAGGCGGAGCCGGAGGCAACGGAACCCACCCTCGAGACGGTGACCTACCAGCGACGCAAGAAGCAGCCTGGCCAGCGGGATGCCATGCTGGCAGATCTTCCGGTCGAACGGGTGGAGTACCGTCTGTCGTAGGAAGAACGTCAGTGCCCGTGTTGTGGCGAGGTGATGGACGAGGCGGATGTGGCAATCCGTCGCGAGCTCGTCCACATTCCGGCACAGACAAAGGTACGTGAACACGTGCAACAACAGTACGCATGCCGGACGTGCGACAAGCATGGGACCGAAACGCCCATGGTCAAGGCACAGATGCCGAGGCCCACGATACCGGGCAGTCTGGCATCCGCGTCGATGTTGGCATATGTGATGGACAAGAAATACGTGGACGGCTTACCGCTGTACCGGCTGGAGGAGCAGTTTGCCAGGCAGGGTCTGCAGTTGACCCGGCAGACGCTGGCGAATTGGGTGGTGTTGGGAGCGACGCGGTGGCTTGATCTCATATACCACCTGTTGCATGAGGAATTGCGCAAACGCCGGTATCTTCACGCGGACGAGACGACGCTGCAGGTGCTGCATGAGCCAGGGCGACCGGCCGAGACGACATCGTACATGTGGTTGTACCGCAGTGGTGCAGATGGACCACCGATTGTCCTGTTCGATGATCAGGAGACCCGCTCGAAAGAGCACCCGAAACGATTTCTCGAAGGATTCGAGGGGTACCTGCACGTGGACGGGTACAGCGGGTACAACGACCTTCCAGGGGTGAACTGGTCGGGTGCTGGGCACACGCCAGGCGCAAGTTTCATGAGGCACACACTGCGCTTCCGGCGGAGGAGCGAAAGAAACCGACAGCGGCCAAGACCGGTCTGATACTGCAACCGCTTGTTCAAAATTGAACGCGCCCTGAAGGACGCAAACCCAGAAGAACGTCACACAGAGCGGCAGAGGCTAAGCCGGCCGGTGCTGGACGAGTTTTTGGCATGGCTTCAGGAGCAGAGCGAACAGCTGTTGCCCAAGAGCGCCTTGGGACAGGCGGTTTCGTATTGCCTGAACCAGTGGTCTAAACTCACCACGTTCCTGGAAGACGGGAATCTGGAGCTGGACAACAATCGAAGCGAGCGATCCATCAAGCGGTTTGTGATTGGCCGGAAGAATTTCTTGTTCGCGAACACGCCACGGGGCGCGCGGGCGAGCGCCATCGCATACAGCATAGTGGAGACGGCCAAGGAGAACGGCCTGAACCCGTACCTGTACCTGGAGTACCTGTTCGAACGACTGCCCAACATCCAGACTGACGACCAGACGGCGACGAACGATTTGCTGCCATGGTCCGACCGTCTGCCGGACGGAATCCGCCACCGTCGCAAAAAAGCATAACCATGCGAACCATCCCCGCCGGCTCCCCGGCGGGGTTGTTCGTCATGCATGAGTTTGGTGCAGCCGTAGGCGGGAATGCAAGGTGGGCGCGATTTGACGCTTACATTTCTAGCACCGCCTGAGTACGAAGGAAGATAGTTCCTGAGGCCGAGGGTCAAAGCAAGCTAAGTGAGGTAAAAAGCAATCGTGTCAGAATGATATACTTAAGATTTCTCTGTTTTGAGGTGCTGAATATCACAACCGGCGCTCCATCCCGGCCGCTGCGGTATAACCATATGTACGAATCCTTCTCGGACGCTCGCTTCTGTTTGTGCAACACCCGCAGTGTTGTCTCTGCCACATGCAGATACTGGCGCGAGCACAGTTCCTCATGCAGCCCGGCCACACCTGCTGAGCCACTGTGTCGCCCCGGCCACCACCCAGTTGGCCAGCGTCTGTCTGCGATGCCAATCCTAGTCGGGCAAGATGCTGTTCCTGTCGATGCAATGGCATCCCGTTGACATACTTGTTGCCTCATCACGTACGTCACCATTGACGGAGACGCAAACACTCTTCGGAAATGCCGACTTGGGCATCGGTAATCTCATAACAGGTGATTGCGTGAAAATCCGCGTCGCGTGCTCGCCAAAGATTTCTCGCAATGGCTCCGGTACGGTCATCACTCCCATTGGAGTATCATCTGACAAGATTCAGTTCACCGTCAAGTGTCGATAGTTTGACGCTCACGAAGAACGAGATGAGTACATCTGTGCAGCGGACCAACGATTGACCTTTCGATACGAAGGATACGAGAAGACTGAGACTGGATACCGAGTGAAGAAAAGATATTACAGATGTGACACCTGTAGAACATGCCCGATACGAGCCCAGTGCACAAAAGGGTTGGGTAACCGACAAATTGGCGTAAGTCGCGAGCTCCAAAGATACAAACAAATGACAAGGGAACGTCTGTCAAGTGAGGAAGGCCGAGAACTCTCAGTCAGACGTATGGTGGAGGTTAAGAGCGTGTTTGGGCAACTAAAAGCCATCGCGGGTTCCGCAGATTTCACCTGCGGGGCTTATTTAAGACGCACATCGAAGTGGGGCTCGTAAGTTTAGCCCACAATCTGATGAAGAAGGCGGCCTTATCCGCGTAGGAGGAGCTACCTTGCAAGCACAGAAGGCAAAAAAAAAAGACAACTAAACACAAAAGGGGCTGTTCCCTTCCCTCATCTTACAATGGGTTTTGGGACAGCCCCAAAATAAAATTTCAACTACCGGATAGTGCGGTCAACATACCTAACTTCTTCAGACCCGCAAGTCTATAAACTCTTTATGCCATAAAACCGTCTGGCATTTTCCCCCCACAGCCCATCTTGCAAGAAGTCGTTTGGTATATTACTATTGATGATATCAATCACCTGTTCATAGGATGCAGCCGTAAGGCATACAGGCCAGTCACTACCAAACATAACACGCTCTGTACCGAAATATTCCAAAGCATAGTGAATATATGGTGTAAAGTCAGTGTACAACCATTTGTCCCCCGCCTCCGTCACTAAACCCGATAGCTTTACAAATACATTTGGATTGTTAGATAAGTTACGTACATAAGTCAACCACGGATCTAATTCAGCTTGTCTAACGTCAGGCTTTGCTAAGTGATCTAATACCACCCGCAGGTCTGGTACACGCTCAAGCAATTTAATAAGTGCAGGAAGTTGGTGAACACGCGCAAGCACGTCTACGGAAATATTATTACGAGCACAGAAATTCAACATACTAATACAAGGTTCACTAAGCAATACCAGCAAATCTTCCATATATTCGATCATCAGACGAAACCCAACCCATTTACAGTGATTCATATAATCTCGAATTCTTCGTTCCCACTCATAGTCCTGCGGGTTCATCCACCCAACAACCCCTAGGATGCTTTGATTACGCGTCGCCAACGACAACAAAAAATCAGTTTCTTCATACGTTGGCGCCGCCTGAACCAAAATACTCCCATGAATATTGTGTTTCTTCAATTCGGGCTCCAAGTCAATCGGCAAGTAGTCTTTATATAGTACGCCCATATCACCATTCATCCAACTATAATCCCCACGGCGTATTAACCAATAATGCTGATGAGCATCTATTCTAGGTAGGTAGTTTATCACATTTCTCAACTCCCGTTCATTAAACTGTCAAACCAATAGTATACCCTTTACAATGCCACTCGCTTCCTGAAACCACGCTTTCCATACGAGATTAATATCCGCAAGAGAGGCTTGATGTGTAATATATCCTTCCACCCCCAGTTCCTGACCACCTAAGACCTCCATAACATGCACAAAATCGCTCCGTAATGCATTACGACTTGTTAATAAGCTAATTTCCCGCTTATGCATCTCAGAGTCTTTATACGTAAGCGAGTCACTTACAACGCCGACTAGAACGAGTCTTCCACCATGAGCAACGTAATCAATGGCACGTTCCATTGACGCTGTATTTCCTGTTGCATCAAAGACCACATCTGGCATATCCCCGTTAGTTATCTGTTCTACACGCCGAATTGCTTCGATCCCTGCAGGGATAAAATTAGACGAGTCTATCATCGCCCATTCCCCACAAATGGACATCCTGGTCCATATTGAATCCATAAGCAGAACGCGTGCTCCAGCCAAGCGGGAAAATGCGGCAACTGCCATCCCAATTGGTCCCGTACCAATAACAAGTACAGTATCATGTCTAGAAACAGCGGCTCTTTGAACCGCGTGTGCACCAATGCTGAGGGGCTCCATAATTACAGCTTGCTCCAATGTTAAATTGTCGCATTTAATGAGCTGTCTTCCTTTCACAGTGATCCACTCTTGCATTCCCCCATCAGCATGAACACCAAGGACAACCATATTTTTACAACAATTTTCTTTTCCGCGACGACACGCATTGCAATGTCCGCAAGACACGTAGGGAATCAGAGCGACAGTATCCCCTGGTATTAGATGAGACTGGGGATCCCTCACCTCTTCCACAACCCCTGCAATCTCATGTCCAAAAATACGTGGATACTGAAAGAATGGCTGCTCGCCCCGGTAGGCATGAACATCCGTACCACAAATACCAACGCGCCGAACCCGTACAAGGATCTCCCCATCCCGACATATCGGCTTCTCTTTGTTTAATATTTTTAAGTTACCAGGCTTCTCACAGCTTACCGCTAACATCAAACTCAATCCTCCCAGACTTTTTCTTGACCGCTCGGCCATGTTTTATTTCGAACTAACTCGAACATGCTCGATACCTCGGAAATTAATTCCTCATCAACCGGCTCTTCTATCCATTCAATATTTCTCTTCATGACATTCGGATCCGCTGTACTGACCAAGGTTGTAGGAATATCTTTATTTGTTACAGAATACTGCAACGCTAATTTTGCTAGGTCAACACCTCGGGCCTTGCAATACTTAACCACTTGACGGCAAACTTCACGTATCTCAATACCTGCTGGATGCCAATCCGGTGGGCCTTGCATCGTAAGAAGCCCCATAGCAAGTGGAGATGCGTTTACAATCGATACTCCATGGACACGAAGCAAGGACAGAAATTCCAGTAAACTTTTATCTAAAAGCGTATAGTGACAATAAGACAAGACCACATCAACATTAGCTTCTTTCACAACGCGCTTAAGCACATTTAGTGGATAACCTGATACACCGAGATAACGAACAAGTCCTTGATTTTGTAACTCTCTCACTGTTGGAATAGCTTCATTCAGTATTTGAAATGGATGGCCAAACTCAATATCATGTAGGAAAAGGATATCCACATAATCCAAGTTCAATCGTTTTAAGCTTTGTTCTAAGCTTTTACGTATATTTCCAGGCGAAAAATCAAACCTATCTACACTATTCCTGCCAGCCTTGGTGGAAAGAATGTACTCGTCTCGAGGAACATCACGTAGCGCTTTTCCAAGTATACTTTCCGCTCTAGAATTGCCATAATATGGTGATACATCAATATAGTTGATTCCACCAGTAAGCGCAACATGTACGGAGCGTATGCAGTCCCGCTCGTTCACACGGTGAAAAACACCTCCCAAAGACGACGCACCAAAACTTAGTGCGGATACTCTATAACCGTGGATTAACTCCCTATATTCCAATAAAAACACCCCCCACTTGTATCACATCGTTTGATTCCCGACTGAAATCTACCAGTCACAAGTGCCTCAACTCTTTCTGCCATCTCTCGCTGTTTACTTAGAATACGTTGGATCAGATCAGAAGCGAAATTTCCGTACCGCAGTCCGCGACTTGTGCATGGGTTATCCTCAGCAGCGAAGCTGCGATGTTCTGCATCTGCTCTCGCAACTTCCCCATGGGCATTCATAGGGATAATAACCTTATAAAGTATAGAGACCACCATTAGCCGTGATATCATGACAAACCGCACGGTAGTATAATTTGTGGCAGTCATTAGGATTTATATCTCAAAAACACCCATGTGTTGTCCCAGAGACCTGATAGCTCTTTCCACTTCCGCGGACCTACGGGCATAGTGGCCATGGACTCCATTTTTTCTGCGTGTCCGAACCTACAGCGCAGCCGCCATCTGTCCGCATCCCGGTTAACGCAACAATAAATCCACCGAAGGCAAACGACAGCACCGACTCGCTCACTGGACATCACCCTGGAAGTTTTGCAGCACACTACTTGCACTCAAACGGGTTAGTACGAGCAATTCAGAATCTAGATTCGCCACATATCCGACATAGCTATGTTACAAAGCCCCTACAACGAATGAAAATCATACTTGACACCGCTATTGATCAACTCTGTACCCCGACCACCTAGTCCTGCCCCAAGCCTTGTAGACTCTACCCACTAGGTTATGCCTCGTAGGTTGCCGATGATCAGAAAGTCGCTGCCTATACTCCCAGTGTATCTCCGAGCGCCGGGTATGAACCTCGGTAACCCGGCCGAAATAGCTGCTAGGCCGTTAGTTCCGGGCAATCTCCGAACCGCTCGCAGATACTGTGCCAGCAAAAGGTTCTTAACCTCTTACGTAAAAGTTTCGCGGTGAGCCGTTCATCGATCAGCCCTCATCCTATACTTATAATTTCAGATATTAGTGTTCACCTCCATATTCAACATGACAGTTCTTTTACAACTCCCTTGGTCAAGATGACATTTGCATACAGCGATAACTCCCCCGATGCAACTACCGCATATGCTTTTCTTGCTCTATCATAAAAGGAATATCGATCCATCCAGTCAATTGCAGATTGAGTAAGAGAGCTTCGATTGTTTATTACCTGAGCGATTTCACCCCAGATCGGCGTATCTATGTTATCACCTGGAACCTTTTCCATTAATGTTACAGGTTTTGACACATACGTATCTAGGGGCATTAATGTCAAAATGGCGTCAAGCAAGGCGATGACACCGTGACCGTCAGCGCGTATCACCCTTTGACATATGGACGAGCTTGGAAAATTCGCGTCAGCTAACACGATTTCGTCTCCGTGTCCCATCTCCATCAAAAGCTTCAGTAAGTCAGGTGAAACAATTTTAGGTATCCCTATTAACACAGAAGTCGCCTCCAAAATTCAATGACTCTGTACTCTCTGCGACCAAGGCGTCTGTCGCTAGACTAAAAGTCTGTCAGTTGTCACCAAGCAGCTGGACTCGATAAGTTTCAGCCTCCAACAACTGTATTTCCTTGACCTGCTCTTCGGTTAGAATTCGTGGTGTGGTAATCGCTGAAGCTGTAAGGTAAATTTTTGAACTCTCCTCCACAATTTGGGTTCGATAATAAGCCTCACGTAGAGTACGTCCAACAGTCACCAGTCCGTGGTTCACTAATATAATGGCGTTAAAAGATTGAATCATATCCTTGACCATTTGGGCTAACCCTTGAGTGGTTGGCAACATGTATGGGAGGAACCCAACTTTCCCCACTAACGCGGCTTGGTCAGGGAATAGTGTGGGTAATTCATTAGTAATGCATGAGAGTGCAATACAAAAGGTCGGATGTGTGTGTATAACTGCGTTAATATTAGGATTGGCGAGGTAGCATTCCAGATGCATCAAGATTTCGGATGAAGGTCTAGCTCCATATGAAATTACTTTCCCAGAAGGAAGCTCCACTTGAACCCACTCTTCTGGCCTGATGCCCCCAATATCGACACCACTTGGCGATATATACATTACATCACCGTCACGAGCACTAATATTCCCCCCCGGACCGACCACAAGGCCCTTTCGTACAATTTCTTGCGCATACGATGTCAGTTGATCACAAATACCAATTCCCATGGTCCAGTTCCACTCCTTCAGGGTTTTACATTAGTTACAGTCCTTGGTCCACAACTGATACACCTATAACTTCCAAAAATTTACTGTATGCTAGTGACCATCGTTCTGTGTCGGATGGTGTATATTCTACAGTTCGCTGAGAATGTGTAGCGACCTCAACCAGTTCATTGCGACTGGATATATACCCCATAGAGAAGAGCTGTACAAGGGCATTCCCCACCGCGCTTGCTTCAGTAGAGCCCGCTATAACAGTCCGACCCGTTGCATTGGCGACGAATTGATTCAATAAAGTGTTACGTGCCCCCCCCCCAACAATGTAGATTGAATCATACTGTCTACTTGTCAAGGATTCTAGTTGCTCTAGGGCAAGACGATAATTCAAAGCGAGCGACTCCAGCACTCCCCTCACCATTGCCCCAATTGTTACAGGCATTCTTTGTTTAGTCTCGATGCATATATTCCGGATGGTCAAAATCACGTTTGATACTCCCATTAGCCGTGGATCGTCTGGATTGAAGAGGAATAGAAATTCTTCCTCCTGTTCTGCTAACGCAACTAACGTATTTATATCAAGTCGTTGTCCATGTAGCCTCAGATATTCTTGAATTTGCTGCAAAATCCACAAACCCGCCATATTCTTCATAAATTGAATGCCATATACACCAATCTCATTCGTCCAACCGAGTTGCGCAACGGACGCATTGATTAGCGGATTATCCAGTGTAACTCCAATTAACGACCACGTTCCAGAACAAACATACACACGTTTCGAATCACTAGGAATAGCCACAATTGCAGCCTCCGTGTCGTGCGAAACCGTACTAATTACCTTAACTCGCTCAAGATGCGGAGCACCACATAAATTGGCTCTCAATTTGCCTAGCACAGTACCTGTAGTGGCAATGCGAGGCATTATGCGGTTCGGAAGCCCCAAGTCATCAAGCAGTTGAACGTTCCATGAACCTTTTGACATGTCAACCAGCTGTGTTGTGCTAGCAATGCTTCTTTCTGACATGCGTTCGCCGGTGAGAAAGTAGTTAAGTAAATCTGGTATCATAAGTAAAGACACTGACTCGGACAGTACCCAAGGGCTCTCTTGACCTATTCTGTATAGCTGAAATAAGGTATTTATAGGCAGTATTTGAGTCCCTGTTATTGTGAACAACGTATCCCTACCTAATTTATCCACAACTTCGTACATGTATGCCTCATTACGCGAGTCACGATAGTGATTTGGCAACCTGATTAAGTGTCCATCCCTATCTAATAATCCAAAATCGCACCCCCATGTATCTATTCCAATAGATACAACATCGCCGCCAAGCTCTCCAGCTTCGACAAGCCCATCAATCACATTATCCAGCAATGCGTATATATCCCAATACAGTCCATCAGCAAGCTTGGTAGGACCATTCTTGAACCGCCTTACTTCCCTTAAACTTAACGACTTACCATCAAAACAACACAACATTACTCTACCGTTTGATGCACCTAAGTCTACCGAGGCAACATGAAGCATTGTTACACCCCCTCTTTCCGCCACTGAAATCATTTGTATAATGGTCCGAAATGCGCACATGCTCTAAAGTCCGCACCAGTTAAATCGTCATGCCCGAAAGCAGACCATACCCGAGGCCTAAAGATTCGCTCAGCAGAAACATTATGCATACCTACAGGAATTCTAAGCATGGAAGCTAGAGTAATAAATTTATCTCCAACGTGGCCATAACTAATTGCACAATGATTTGAACCCCAATTATCCATTACAGAGTACACATCCCGAAACGCCCCGTTACCCGTAAGGATCGGTACAAACCAAGTTGTTGGCCAAGTTGGATTGGTACGTTGGTTTAAAGTATCGTGCACAGACTGGGGTAGATCAACGGTATACCCTTCGGCCAATTGTAAAACTGGGCCGACTCCTTTTAGTACATTTAAACGCGCTATCGTTACTGGCATGCCCCCCCTTGTCACGAAGTGGCTCGAGAATCCACCGTTGCGGAAGTAATCATAAGCAGGGCACCATGAAGTTGCGTCAAGGCAGTTAAGGACATCTTGCTCAGTTATTTCCCAGAACGGTTTCATAGTTGGTTGACCATCCTTCGACTGCTGCCCCGTTCCGTCAAGACTAGCCGGGCCCGAGTTCGTTAAGTGAATTAAACCATTTTCAGCAATGCCAGTTAAGCGATGACCTGTTACTCTGTACACTGAATCTGGACTCCAGTACGTACGCACGTCGGCAAAAATTTGCGCACGATCTGTCAATAAATGCCCTATTAGCATGGTAATTGCATTCATTGAGTCATTCTCAGTAGCGACAATCATCGGTTCACGTATCCCATTCCAATCAAAGGAACTACATAGAATAGCCTCCATAAAATCACTAATTGGATAATGATCGCTCCATGCACGCTGACCCTGAAAGCCAGCGGCAATTGCGTTGTGACCCATACTCTCTTCTTTAAATCCCATTTTTGATAATACGGGATTACCAACCATTAAATCCCTTGCTATTATGGACATTTTAACTACAGCAGCCCAGTCATTTTTCTTTTGCTCTCGCGTGCGAACTGCCGACAACGGATTCATGTCTACTCCTTCCTTACAATGTTTCTCAACCCAAGCCATTGCACGTTGGAATTCATCATGGTCATAGATACCGCGCTCAATGCGCCTAACAAATTCGGTCATGTCGACATACTCATTTCTCATTCCGAAGTAATCTTGAAATATGTCCTCTTCAACCACGCATCCGGCGATGCCCATGGATACATAACCCATTGACAGGTATGATTTCCCCTTCATGGTCGAGATAGCCAAACCAGCTTTCGCAAACGAAAGTATCTTTTCACGCACATCTAGAGGAACACGATGATCTCCGACATCTTGTACATCCCGACCGTAAATCCCAAATGCCGGTATCCCTTTTTGATTCATCGCTGCTAGCGCGGCAGCGAGGTAGACCGCACCAGGACGCTCTGTTCCGTTAAATCCCCATATTGCTTGTGGAATTCGCGAATCAAGATGTAGTGTTTCCAAGGGATAGCACCAAGATGGAGTAACGGTAATACAAAGCCCGACTCCTTCCCTCGAAAATTGCTCTGCCACGCTTGCGGCTTCAGCGACGCCTCCAATACTAGTTTCAGCAACAATGCATTCTACCTGCGTACCGTCAGCATGTCGCAGATTCGACTGAATTAATTCCGATACAGCTTCCGCCATACCACGGGTTACAGGTTCTAAAGATTCCCGAATTCCTCCGGCACGACCATCAAGCAGCGGACGAATACCAATTTTTGGATTCTTCGAATAAGACATTGTTCTTATCCTCCTAGTATATTGATGTCACGTACTCCAAAGAGTTTTGAGATAAAATTCTCGTAGTGGTCGGGGTACTACGATGTACTCCTTGGGACCATAGGTTCTCGACTCAAAGAGTGTAGTCCCCGCCTTGCGAGTGTTTACGAATGAGCTGGATGTTGGAGGGTTTGACCCTGTCTCCGAATCTCAAACTAGGTTGTAGATCGCAAGGTTGTGCGGATCCGACCCATTTGGAGGTACGTGCAGTGTATTTTGTTGGTAATGATATCGGCAAACGCAATCATGAAGCCTGTATCATCGACTCAGCAGGTCAAATACAAGGCAAGACATTACGCTTTCCGAACACTCAGGCCGGTGGCCAGAAGCTCATTCAGTGGATGAAGAGTGTCAATTCCGACTTATCCTCCACAGAAGTGGCCCTAGAGGCCACAGGTCACTACTGGCTGGCACTACACTCGTTTCTCCGTAAACACGGAATTCGAGTACGTGTCATCAATCCCATTCAGTCGGATGCGTTTCGCAACCTGTACATTCGACAGACCAAGAATGACGCGAAAGACGCATTCATTATCGCCGAGGTATTGCGCTTTGGACGGTACACCACGACAGAACTCGGCAGCGACGAAATGGTTGCCCCGCGACAATTGAGCCGATTCCGATTCAGCCTGGTTGACGTCATTTCCGACCTGAAGAGACAGGTTATCAGCGTCCTGGACATGTTATTCCCAGAGTATGAGCAACTCTTCTCCGACCTGTTTAGCAAGACATCCTCCGAGCTCTTGATGGAATACACCACACCAGAGGAAATCCTTGCAGTCGATACCGAAGAACTGGCGGCCTTCATCGCCAAACACAGCCGGAATCGCCTGGGTCCGGACAAAGCCGAAGAACTCAAATCTGTCGCCGCCTCGTCATTCGGCATTGACACGGCACTGGATGCGTACCGACTACAATTACGCCTGCTTCTCCAGCAGATTCGTTTCACGGAGGAGCAATTGGAATTCCTCAATGCCGAGATCGAAAAGCGCCTCAAAGCTTTGGATACGAATCTTGATACGATTCCAGGTATCGATCCCATCTTGGCTGCTGCCATCCTTGGCGAAATCAGAGACATCTCCCGATTCCCAAGCGGTGTGAAACTCGTTGCTTTCGCCAGGATCGATCCGTCGGTTCGTCAATCCGGTGAATTTACCGGAATCCACAATCGAATGTCCAAACGGGTTTGCCTTACTTACGACGGGCGATTTGGCTTGCCGCAAATTTCGCCAAAATACACAACCCAATCCTTAAGAACTTTTACGAACAAAAACGGGCTAAAGGTAAACATCATCTCGCAGCAACGGGCGCTGTAGCGCGAAAACTGACATACATCATTCATGCCGTGTTGCGTGACGAGAAGCCATACGAGCCAATCGCGTAGAATAATGGACTGTACTGAGTATTCAAACCCAATCTGTCTCTGACAGGCTTATATAGATGCGCCCAAAAATCACTTCCCTTCATGGGTCTTAGAACTCAAAAGAGTGCTTGACATTAGATAGCTGGTCTTAATTATGCGTGTTATCGGTTAAAGCTTTCGCTGGAGAATCAGTCCAGCTCATTACGTTTGAGGGAATGTAATGTACCGCTGTGTTGAATGCCCAACACATCATGTAACGTGGAATAGATGTCATAGAGTTTGTAATATAAACTGCTCAATCTTGGATTGGGTACATAAATTTTGTACCCCTCCGGCTTCAGTCTTTCAGCTAAAAGCTCCACGCTGGATCCGTATCCTGCGGCAATCGCTCCGAGGAGCGCAGCCCCACGAGCTGATACTTCTTCAACGTTGGGCACATAAATTGGAACTTGACAAACATCAGCATATATTTGCATTAGTAAACTATTCTTGCGTGCGATGCCCCCACTTGCAACCAATTTAGTAACAGTTATTCCGTTAACAATGAAATTATCTAAAATTCTCTTTGCACCAAAGGCTGTTGCTTCTAAGAGTGAGCGGTAAATTTGCTCAAGTTTAGTGTCTAATCTCAAGCCAAAAATGGCACCGGATAAATCAAGGTCACCAAGTATGCTACGGTTACCATTCCACCAATCTAGTGCTATGAGACCGTTGCCTCCCGGAGTAATATCTTTCGCCAAATTATTTAAATATTCAAATTTATACGCTCTGTCACTTGTCCCCTCATCCTTTGCATCCAGAAATTCATTAATAAACCAAGAGAACATATCGCCAACTGCGGACTGACCAGCTTCATACGCATAATACCCTGGTACTATACCATCCCGAAGGACGCCAGATATGCCTGGAACGGTGATGTCGCGCTCAGAAAGCGTTAAATGGCATGTAGAAGTACCGATCACCATCATCATCGTTCCTGGCTTGGTAATGCCGGAGCCAAGGAATGCCGCGTGGGCATCAATCGTTCCCACTGATACCACAGTATTCGGGCTCAGACCTAATTGAGAAGCCAGCGAAGACCTCACACGTCCCACACACGTACCAGGAGGGTAAAACTGCTTCCCTATTTTCTCAAACGGCATTAAAAACTTAGGGCTCACTCTTCGGAATACGTCCTTGTCTGGAAACCCTGTATCCGGAGACCAAAACGCTTTATACCCAGCCGCACAGCTGCTTCGCTTTAGGCTTCCAGTTAGAATCCAAACAATCCAATCTGTTGCTTCGACTAAAAAATCGCATGCATCGTAAACATCCCGATCCTCTTCAAAAATTTCAATAAGCTTAGGAAAGTACCATTCAGCAGAAATATTGTCACCATATCTAGATAGGGTACGTGTATCTAAATCTCTTAGAATCACATTAAAGCGATTGGCAATATCTTGCGCTGCATGATGTTTCCAAAGTTTCGGCCACGCATGTGGACGCCTATCCCATGGTTCAACCTTACATAACGGGGTCCCATCCGCAAGAGTAGGTATAACAGTAGACGAGGTAAAGTCTACACCTATTGACATAACGTGTTCTGGATTCACTTGTGATGCGGTTAATAGTTTCGGTATCCCCTTCATCAATACGTGCACATAGTCATCCGGATGTTGCAGAGCCCAGAGAGATGGTAGAGGGATTTCTCCTTCGCAAAGATACTCACCTATGACGCCGTGTGGGTACTTCTCCTCAATGCAAGAAACCTCAAGACCTGTTTTCATATCCAAGCACACAAGGCGAGCTGCCTCCGTGCCGAAGTCCAATCCAATTGAATACCGCATGTGTCCACCCTACTTCCATCAAAAAATCCATGGGCAAGAAGTCTGGGCATTAAGAAACAATTCCTAATGCCCACAAACACTAATTAGCCTCTATAGCCAGGAACATATTGGGCAATAGCTTTGACGGCGGCAGGGGACTTCACGTTTTGTGTTGTAACCATCATATACGGGGTGTTAACTTGTTTAGCAACGTGTTTCCCTTCCTTAATCAAAACAAGATTTTCTACCGCCTGATAACCCATCTGATACGGGTACTGTAGAATGGCAGCGTTGATCAGCCCGTTTTTAATAGCCCCAACTTCACCCATGTCCGCATCAAAGCCCGCAACGTAAACCTTGCCCTTTAGTCCCATCGCTTTAATTGCATTAGCAATACCAAGCGCACAGCGGTCATTCGCACCGAAAATCAAGTTAATCTTTGGATGGGCATGTATAAAAGTTTCTGTTTCGGCCTCGGCTGTTGCTATACTGTTATTGTTCAGCTGCATACCTACGTACTTCAGATTCGGAAATTCCTTCATACCATCCTGCCAACCCTGAGGTCTTTGGATCCCAGTACTTGACTCCTGGTTAAAATCGATAATGGCATACTGCCCTTTACCATGGACCTGTTTGGCTGCGTACTCTGCTAGAGCCTTGGCAGCAGCAATGTTATTGGTGGCAAGAAAGCTATCGGACACGTTAGGGCTGACACCAGAATCGACTGTAACTACGGGTATACCGTCTTTTTCAGCTGTTTGAACAGGAGCAACGAGAGCTGTTGGATTCTGCGCCGCCAGAATTATACCATCGACATGTGCAGTCACTGCGTTGTTGAACATGGACAGTTGAGTAGTAAGATCCGTTTCAGTAGCCGGAGCCTCGAACGTCACGGTCACGCCCAACTTCTTTGCAGCATCATCAGCACCATCCTTTACAGCGAGCCAGTAAGGTGAATCATTAGATTTGGTAATGAGCTCAAATTTGTAATGTTTTCTAGGTTCGATCGCTGCTGACCCAGTCGACTGCCTCGCACTTACCATGTACCCCGCAGATGCCAGTGCACCGGCGACGGCTGCACCTACACAGAAAACCGACAGAAGCTTCTTTGAGATCATTTGTACATGTCCCCCTGTGCATCGCGATTTATTTAGTTCTCCGGGCTCAACTATTAGAACGCCGGCGGAACCCATCAATAAATACAGCCAAAATCACCACGAGACCAAGTAGCACGCTCTGCCAGTATGATGAAATCCCAACCAACTGGGATCCATTTGATAATACAGACATTAGTAGAGCTCCAATCATACTTCCCCAGACCGTTCCTTCGCCTCCAAATAAACTTCCGCCACCAATCACTACTGCAGCTATAGAGTTCAATTGATAATTAGTACCCATATCAGGCATAGCCGAATTAACCCAGGATACCATAACGATACCGCCTATCGCGGCCAACGCACCACTCAGTACATAGACCCATACAAGATGTCGTTTAACTTTCAGCCCGGAAAGACGAGCAGCCAAAGGATTACTTCCGACAGCATACGTGTAACGCCCAAATCTAGTGCGACTCAGCACAATGTGAAAGACCACTGCCAGGATAATCATAACCAATGCAATATTCGGTATAATCTTCCCTAGGCCACCATTGCCAAACCCGTAGAAACCCGAGGGAATGCCAAATACAGGCTGACCATTCGGTATGATGAGAGCCATTCCTGAGGCAATACTCATGGTTCCTAATGTTGCTATAAACGGCGGAATATTTATGCGTGCAATAAGCAAACCGTTGACTAACCCAACTAACATACCTATTACGATACCGATTACAATTGCCATCCATAGAGGATGATGTGTTGCCATGATCATTGCCGCCACGATGCCGACCAGATCAATGACCGCCCCCTGAGACATGTCGATACCTGCAGTAATTATTACAAAAGCCTGCCCAACAGCAAGAATACCAACAACCGAAACTTGTTGAAGTATTTGAAATATGTTTGATGTCGTAAGAAAAGCCGGTGAGGAAATTGCAAATACCACTATCAAAATGATTAACCCTGCACCAACAAGCGAAGCATTTAACAACTCCCTGATAGCGCTTCCACGCCTATGATTAACTGTTCTTACAGCCTTATCTGCACTCGAAGCCTTAGTTAGGACCGAATTATCCATAACATTCACTCCCTTATCACAACGACTCAGCAAATAGGATATCGCTTTCAGTGGCCTGATTATCTAATTCCTTGACAATCCTACCTCTTGACATAACAAGTATTCTGTTACAAATACCTATTAACTCTGGGTTGTAGGACGATATCACAATTACGGCAGCCCCCTCATCGGCCAATTGGTTTATCAATTTATAAATCTCAGCCTTCGAGGCAACATCAATTCCCTTAGTTGGCTCATCAAAGATATATATTTTAGAGTTCGTCGCAACCCACTTGCCAATGGACACCTTTTGCTGGTTCCCTCCACTTAAGGTACTGACAGGTTGCTCAATAGACCAACATTTCACTCTTACCATCTCTGAAATCCGCGTGGCAAGCTCCGTTTCATGCCGTTTGCGAATAAATTCCAATTTCGAAAGAGAACGTTTTCTCGAGATTACGCTAGGTAGAGTAATGTTAAATCGAATCGGCATACCCAAATTTAATCCATCAATCCGGCGATCTTCAGTCACAAGAGAAACTCCAAAACGAATCGCGTCTTCTGGAGCATTTATCTTGACATGTTCGCCAGCAATTTTGATAGTTCCAAATTGGTACCTATCGGCACCGAATATCATTCTGGCAAGTTCAGTCCTACCTGACCCCACCAAACCCGCAATACCTAGTATCTCCCCGTATCTAACCTCCATATCGATTGGGCCAATACCATCTCTGCCAAACCCCTCTAACTTCAACGCTACCACATCACTACACTCACCACCTCTCTTAGGGTAAAATTCACCAATATTGTGTCCCACCATAAGACCTACAATTCCGCGTTCGTCAATGCCCGACACCGCTCCCGTATAGACAACACGTCCATCGCGCAACACTGTGCAACGATCCGCAATCTCAAATATTTCCTCCATATGATGACTTATGAAGATTAACGTCAGCCCCTCATGCTTCATGGCTTTCATCACATCAAATAAAGCCCTCGTTTCTGCCTTCGTAAGCGAGGCAGTTGGTTCATCCAGAATGACTATCTTTGGTTGCCGAGATATTACCTTAGCAATTTCACATATTTGTTGCTCACTCGCATTCAGGGTGCCTATCCTTCTCTTCGGATCAATATTCACTTTCAGCCGAGCTAAAGCATTCTCTGCAATTGTAAGTGCCCTTCTCTCATCAAGGAGATGCAAACGCCCCTCCGGCTCCCGCCCGAATACTATATTGTCCGCAACTGTAAGATGCGGGAATAAACTCAAATCCTGATATACGATTGAGATCCCATTGACCTCCGCATCGCGCGGGGATTCTATATGGATTTTATCCCCATCGACCAAAATTTCACCCTGATCGGCAGTATATGCCCCAGCCAAAATTTTCATTAAAGTACTTTTCCCAGCTCCATTTTGCCCAACTAGGGCATGCACCTCGCCTGGATAAGCTGTAAAACTAACATCATCGAGCACCCTATTCCCCGAGAAGGTTTTCGTTACATGCTGCAACTCAAGCAACGTATTACCCCCCTTTGATTAAGTAAACGCTTACTTGCCATTAACTTTATCACGTCATTCTGAAATGTCAATATCACTCTGAAATTAAAATTCCCTTTCCGGAAAAGGGGTCGTAGTACTAATCAGGCAATCCTGATCAGGCATTCCTAAGAGTACGTTTGCGGGAGTTTTGAGCACTGTTAGCTGAAGCCTCATCTTTAAACCATTGCTTTTTTTCTTTTTACGTTTAAGATAACGATTACATAAGAATTGAGTCCAGTACGCTGTGTAAATTGGAATGACGCATGTGATGTACAAAAGATGAGCCATCTCTACCCTCTATGGTACAATGTGGGATTGAGAGAAACCACTAACCATGAGGGAACGAATATGGCTCAATGATGAATTTTTGAAAGGTCTGTTTTTACAGGATAGTGGTGTGGCGAAGCTTGTCGAGCGGGTGCTCAATCAAGTCTTGCAGGCTCAGATGGCCGAGCAGTTGAAAGCGGAGCCGTATGAGCGTTCAGCTGAACGCAGGGGCCATCGCAACGGTACGAATCCCTCATACCTTGACAACCAGAATCGGTCGACTTGTTCTACGCGTGCCCCGGATTCGCAACGGTGAATTCTCGACAGAAATGTTTGCCCGGTATCAACACAGCGAGTAAGCTCTTGTGTTGGCCCTGATTGAACTGGTGATAAACGGCGTCTCCACGCGAAAAATCACTCAGGTCACGGAGGAGTTGTGCTGGACGGGTTCTCCAGGTCGACGGTATCCGAGCTTTGCAAGCGACTAGACCCAATCGTCGAAGGATGGAACCACCGCAACCTTCGTGAAAATCGGTATTCATTTGTGCTCGCCGATGCGTTAGTCCTCAGTATTCGAGAGGATCATCGTATACTCCATCATACTGCGATGGTGGCAAAGGGCATCAATGAAGAGGGGGATCGTGAGATTCTTGGCTTGATGCTGTGTGACAGTGAATCGGAGGCCAGTTGGAGAGAGTTCTTCTCCCGGCTAAAGTCTCGGGATCTGCGGGCGTGGATGTGGTTGTCTCGGACAGCCACAGCGGCTGTACGAGCACTGCAGACGGAATCTCAGGGGTGCACCGGGTGCTGGAAGAAGGGTTCGATGATGTGACAACTGTACTGGGACTCCAGGGAAAAACTCGTCGACGTTTACGGACAACCAATGGCGTGGAACGGCTAAACGAAGAGATTCGCAGACGTGAACGCGTAATCGACATCTTCGCGAACCGCGAATCAGCCATTCGCCTGATCGGTGTTTTACTCATGGAGATAGACGAAGCATGGACAACAGGGCGCAGATGTCTCGATATGGAGGCATATTGGGCATGGAAAGAACAGCAAGCATCATCCGCGCAAACCGCAAAGGTGCATACGCTACAGGGACAACCGGGGGAGCTGTGGTGCGGTGAACACCGCAGGTGAAGGCTTTGTCCCTTCGCTCCTTATCATCAACCGGCGACGACGGGGCATATTTGATTTGCCGCCGAGGCAAAGCCGTTAAAGGAGACACGTCGAAACTCAGCACATTCTACATGTAGGGGCAATTCATACACAAATTCGGACTGGACGTACATAAGACCAGCCTATCTGATGTCAAGCACTCAATTTAGTTCTAGGAACCATGAAGGGAAGTGATTTTTGGGCGCACCTATATAAGCATGTCAGGGACATATACGATTTGCATTTTCAGTTTAATACACTATCCTATGCGATTGGTTCGTATGGCTTCTTGTCCCGCAAAACGGCATGAATGATGTATGTCAATTCGGCTACAACGCCCGTTGCAGCTAGAGGATGTTTATCTAGCCCGCTTCTGTTCGCAAAAGTCCTTGAGGATTGGGTTGAGTATTCTGGCAACATTTGCGGCAAGCCAAATTGCCCGTCGTAAATAGGGTGAGCCTCGTTTGGACATTCGATTGCGTGCTTCGGTAAATTCGCCTGAACTTTGCACCGTAGGGTCAATCCCAGCGAATGCCGAGTTTTGCGCCAGTCGGAAATCCGGAGATATCACCAATTTCCCCCAAGGGGCGCAGTAGCCAGAACCGGACCGAGGGGGGATTCGTAATACCCCGACCACTACGAGAAAGAATCTTATCTCAAAGCTCTTTGGGAGCACGTGACATTAATATACTAGGGGGGTTAAGTATGTCTTTGCAAGAAGTTGCTAGGGTTGCTGGCGTTTCTATAGCAACTGTTTCTAGGGTTATCAATGGGAATTACTTCGTCACTGATGAGACAAAACAGCGTGTTCTCGAGGCAATTCAGAAGTTAAATTACCGTCCAAACGGTGTTGCAAAAAGCCTGCGTGGAGCACGTACAAAGACCATCGGGTTAATAGTTCCCGATATACCCAATCCGTATTTTAGCTCTATTATCGCTGAAGTCGAACATAGCGCGCATGATAACGGGTACAATATTATCCTAGGCAACTCCAACGACGACCCACAAAAGGAAATATCCTTGCTCAATCTTATGTTCGAAAAACGAGTCGATGGCATCGTAATTGCGCCAAGCCGCAGCAAGGCTTCCGAAACACTGTCAGAATTCATACGTGAGAAAACTCCAATAGTTATCGTTGACCGTAAGCTCGAGGATTTAGAAGTATCTACTGTGGTTGAAGAAAATGAGGTTAGTTCATACGAATTGGTCAATCATCTTATCATCATGGGTCATCGCCGAATTGCGCTTATTAATAGCAGTATGGATATCTCGACCGTTAAGGCCCGTGGATCTGGATATTTACGAGCCCTGACTGATGCGCAAATTGAAGTAGACGAGTCAATAATAAAGCTTGGGAAGTTCGATACTGTTACTGGATACACATCTACAAAGTCATTATTCTCGGGAAAACACGAGCCTCCTACTGCAATCTTCTGCGCAAATAATGTCATTGCAGTAGGGTGCCTTATAGCCCTACGTGAATTAAACCTTTCCGTGCCATCTGACGTTTCTGTGATCTGTTTTGGGAATATTCTTTTTCAAGAATTGATTAGTCCTAAGTTGACAACCGTAATCCAAAACCCAACTGCAATTGGAATCACTGCAGCAAGATTACTAATGGATCAGCTGGATGTAAATGGTAACTTTGCAACCGAAACTGTAATCCTTCCCACAGAAATTCGGTTAGGTAATTCAGTGGCTCGACTAAGTCCCTAAGTTACTGTTGTTCTCCGCTTGTGCAATTTTACAAACCATTTGCTTGATCAAGGTCACTGCACTACGTGTTTTTCGTGAGCAAAAAGTGCAGAGAAACGGCACGGATTTAAGCATAGGCACTGCATTACGGAAGATTACGACGACTTCGATTCAGACGACTCATACTTCAAACGATAACTCTCGCCCGCGTATGCCAGTAAGTGGGTACCGTGTACGAGGTGGTCTACCAATCCGGCGGTAAGCCTGGCGTCCCCGAACACCGTGTTCCACTTCCCAAATTAAAGGTTCGACGTCACAATCACGCTTCGCTGTTCGTAGCAATCGGAGGATCACGTGGTACAGCGGTTCGCCCCATCTTTGTGAAAGGGCGAGAATCCCATTTCGTCTAGAATGATCAGTCCACCTTTTGTAGCTCCAGTAGAACCGGCGCGGGGCCCTGGCTTGGAACCATCGACCCAACCACACCTTGATTGGGACGTCGCCACATCCGCTTCTACCGGTACTTGAGCGATTTGTCACGAGCGCTTGAACCGAGTAGGAGGGGGCGGCTAGCCCCCGACCTCTCACACCACCGTACATGCGGGTTCACATATGGCGGTTCACTGAAACACTACGAAGTTGCAAGTACCTCTCCTGCAAACTCTTCAGACCAAGCTTTTCAAAGTGCGTATTACGGAAACTTTCGATCACCAATTCCGACAAGCCTCGATCACTGATTCCAGAAACTCTCGATCACCCATTCCGAAAACTTTTGAACACCGATTCCGAAAACTCTTGGACAGGCATTGGCCCCCGGTAGCTTCCAGTTCACACGGCAGGGATTGACTCTCCTCGTGGCGGATATTGTCGTATCCCAGGAGAAGGAGTCGATGCCCATGCGAGATTGGAGGACCGCCATGCCAAGGGTTCGAGAGATTTTACGGTTAGATACGGAGACTCAGCGGTCGTGCCATTGCCCGCAGTCTCGGTATTTCCCCAAGCACCGTCACCAGCGTGCTCGGACGCGTCAAGGCAGTTGGCCTATCTTGGCCACTGCCAAGCGAATTCGACGACGAGGCGCTGCTGGAGGCGCGTCTGTTCCCGTCTCCCTCGGGACGACCTGCCAGTGTCCATGAGCCGGACTGGAGTCAGATTCACAAAGAGTTGCGCCGCAAGGGCGTCGCCTTACTGCTGCTGTGGGTTGAGTACAAGGCTGCCCACCCGGACGGCCTGCAGTACAGCCGGTTCTGCGAACGATATCGACAGTGGACCAAGACCCTCAACCTGTGTATGCGTCAGGAGCATCGCGCAGGCGAGAAGATGTTTGTGGACTACGCCGGGCCTACCATCGGCGTTGTCGACCGTGACACGGGCGAGGTTCGCCAGACGCAGGTCTTCGTGGCAGTACTAGGTGCCAGTGGCTATGCGTATGCAGAAGCCCAATGGTCCCAGGACCTCGGTTCGTTCATCGGCGGGCACGTGCGTGCGTTTGAATTCTTCGGCGGAGTACCGGAACTGGTTGTCCCAGACAATCTCAAAGCGGGGGTGCGGCATGCGGACCGCTATGAACCAGGCCTTAACCGCACGTACACCGAGATGGCGAGCCACTACGGATGCGCCGTTCTGCCCGCTCGGCCGCGGAGACCAAAGGACAAAGCCAAAGCCGAAGCTTCCGTGCTGCTGGTGGAGCACTGGATTTTGGCTGTGCTCCGGAAGCGGACATTCTTCAGCTTGGCGGAGGTCAACGAGGCGATTCGCGAATTACTCGTCAAATTGAACGAGAAACCGTTTCAGAAGCTGGAGGGCTCACGCAAGTCCCTATTTGAGACCCTGGACAAGCCGGCCCTCCGCCCCCTTCCACCGCGCCCCTACGAATTCGCTGTTTGGCGAACTGCAAGGGTAAACATAGACTACCACATCGCCGTCTATGGGAGCTATTACAGCGTTCCGTACACACTCGTTGGTCAACAGCTCGACGTCCGGATCACGCAAAACGTTGTGGAAGCATTCCACAAGGGCAGGCGCGTCGCCAGTCACGCCCGCGTGTTTCGAAAGGGCCAGCACGTTACAGAGTCGTTGCACCGTCCCAAGGCGCACCAGGCTCACGCCGAATGGACCCCTTCAAAGCTCATAGCCTGGGCTGAAGGCGTCGGCCCCAGCACCGGCATTTTCGTTGCGAGGTTGCTGGAATCCAAAAGGCATCCAGAGCAGGGGTACCGGGCCTGCTTGGGATTGCTGCACCTTGCCAAGCAGTATTCAAACGAGCGGCTGGAGGCAGCGATGTTAAGAGCCGTCACAATCGGGGCCATCTCCTACAGGAGCGTGAAATCCATTCTGCACAAGGGGCTGGATCACCTGGCGCTGCCGTCATCCGAATCCCAGGCTCCGCCTGCCCCGACACATGAAAATCTGCGCGGTGCAGGCTATTACTCCGACGCGTCAGTGACGAAGAGCGGTCTCATTCACTGAGTCGGCACGGGGCGGCTTCACCTCCGCCCCATTCGCCTTCTCATAACCATACCAAAAACGAGGAGGGATCAAGCATGTTGCAAAACCAAACCCTTGAGCACCTGAGGGAACTCCGCTTGACGGCCATGGCAGAGGCGTACACGCGCCAAATCCAGGACCCGCATATGAACGATCTATCGTTCGACGAACGATTCGGGCTCCTGGTCGACCACGAACGCACAGAACGGCACAACCGTCAACTCGTTCGTCTGCTTCGGGAGGCACACCTGAAAGTCAACGCCGCACCGGAGGAGATCGACTACACTGTGGCCCGTGGACTGGAGGCGTCCGTTGTTCGCCACCTAGTTACAGGACAGTGGATTACGGGCCGCCAAAACCTCATTGTCTGCGGCCCGACGGGTGTCGGAAAGACGTTCCTCGTCTGCGCATTGGGAACAGCAGCCTGCCGTCAGGGATACCGCGTACGATACTATCGGCTGTCCAGACTGCTCCAAGACATCGCCGTAGCCAAGGCAGACGGGAGCTACTCACGTCTGGCACGGCAACTGGCCAGTGCAGACCTTCTCATTCTGGACGACTGGGGACTCGCACCGATGAGCGCGCCAGAGGGAAGAGAGCTGCTCGACATTCTGGACGACCGAACATCCGCCCATTCGACGTGTGTGGCAAGCCAGCTGCCAATAGAGGCGTGGTACGGTACGTTCGCTGATCCCACCGTCGCGGACGCTGTGCTGGACCGCCTTGTCCACAACGCCCACAAGCTCCTGCTGAAGGGCGAATCCATGCGAAAATTGAGAAATGGCTTGCCACAGGCCGAAAAAATCGGTAAATAAGCAATAGCTGCACGGCGGACCATCTGTCTGTCCAAGACTTATCGGAACGAGTGTCCAAAAGTTATTGGACTGGGTGTCCAAGAGTTATCGGATTAGGTGTCCAAATGCATCGGAATAAGCACAAAGTACGTTTTGTCCATGGTGTTGTTCAGATTCTTCGCCATTTCCCAACATCCACACCTTGAGTTTGCCATCATCATCTCTATCCAGTCAGGCTATTTCAGTGGTATTGAGTCAATACAATGGACATATCAAAATCGAGAATGTAAGAATAAGTCGATTCGAGGTGAGCCACGTGACACAAAAGTACGACAACGACTTTAAGCTGCATGCTGTTCAACTCGCTTTGGAAGGGCACGAGCCGGCAAGTGAGATCGCACGCGCTCTCGGGATATCCGTGAAGAGTCTGTATGAGTGGATCGCGAAGTATCGCGACGATCCTGAGATCCCATTCGTCGGAGGCGGGAAGCTGAGACCGGAAGTGAAAGCGATGCGCGATCTGGAGCGAGAAAATCGCCAATTGCGAGAGGAGAATGAAATCCTAAAAAAGCCATGCGCATCTTCAGCAACGTCCGGAAGTAGTGTATGCCTGGATCCACGAGCACCGCTCCGAACTTCCGGTTCAGAAGATGTGCAAAGTCCTCAGTGTATCTCGGAGCGACTATTACGTATGGCGCGAACGGCCGGAAAGTCTTCACTCCAAGCGCAGAAAGCGACGGATTCGTCGCATTCATGAGCCGTTCCTGCAATCTCGTCGATTGTATGGGAGTCCAAAAATCACAGCGTTCCTAGGCCGGGACGGGGAACGCGTCGCACAAAAGATAGTGGCACGTCTCATACGGGAGCACGGGCTTCGGAGTCGTACCGTACGCAAGTACAAAGCGACAACCGATTCGAAGCATCCTCACCCAGTGCATGAGGACGTTCTCAATCAACGCTTTGTGTCAGAACGGCTAGGACAGGTCTATATGGCAGACATCACGTACATTCCGACAGATGAAGGATGGGTGTATCTTGCCAGCGTTGAAGATCTGACAGCCGTAAGATTGTGGGTTGGAGCGCAGGTGCGAGGATGTCCAAAGAGCTCTGCATCCGCGCGCTGAAACAAGCGCACAAACACGGGCAGCAACCGGCGGAGTCGTTCTTCACCATTCGGATCGAGTACATCGAAATCTGGTACAACCGACAACGGATCCACGGTGTAGTTGGCTATCGGACGCCCGATGGCGTCGAGCGCCAATACTTCGAGGAGCGGTTGAAAGGTGCCGGTGCACATTGCCAAGTGAGTGCTTGACGTGGAGAAGCGGGCATGATAGCCTGGCTGGTCTGCAAAGGGCAAGCGTGGTTCGGCTGCGGTCAAACGCGACATCATGCCCGCAGAGGCTCCATGTCAAGCACGGCCAAGGCGAGCAGGAAATCTTGTACATCCTCGATTTTGATATGTCCATTGTATTGACTCAATACCAGGATCACCGTAAGTCTCAAAGCCCAACTCTGTGCGCGTCGTATCATCCATAACAGGGGGCTGTCCCAAAACCCATTGTAAGATGGGGGAAGGGGACAGCCCCTTTTGTGTTTAGTTGTCTTTTTTTGCGTTCTGTGCTTGCAAGGTAGCTCCTCCTACGCGGATAAGGCCGCCTTCTTCATCAGATTGTGGGCTAAACTTACGAGCCCCACTTCAATGTGCGTCTTAAATAAGCCCCGCAGGTGAAATCTGCGGAACCCGCGATTGGCTTTTAGTTGCCCAAACACGCTCTTAACCTCCACCATACGTCTGACTGAGAGTTCTCGGCCTTCCTCACTTGACAGACGTTCCCTTGTCATTTGTTTGTATCTTTGGAGCTCGCGACTTACGCCAATTTGTCGGTTACCCAACCCTTTTGTGCACTGGGCTCGTATCGGGCATGTTCTACAGGTGTCACATCTGTAATATCTTTTCTTCACTCGGTATCCAGTCTCAGTCTTCTCGTATCCTTCGTATCGAAAGGTCAATCGTTGGTCCGCTGCACAGATGTACTCATCTCGTTCTTCGTCGTATTCCCAGTTCTCATACCGACTGATGTCTGCTTTCCACCGCTTCGTCCGCTCGTTGTGATAAGTGTTGTATTTCACGTACGCAGTGATTTGCTGTTGCTCAAGGTATGTATAGTTCTCTTCACTCCCGTATCCTGCGTCTGCAATGACAGCCTTGGGAGCCACACCCAAACGCTCCCGAACCTGTTCTAGATGCGG
>NZ_BSBJ01000076.1:0-269 GCF_027923525.1 Alicyclobacillus hesperidum subsp. aegles
CGCCAGTGGGTTCGGGCCTCCATGCGGTGTTACCCGCACTTCACCCTGACCAGGGGTAGATCACCCGGTTTCGGGTCGATGACAACAAACTCATTCGCCCTCTTCAGACTCGCTTTCGCTTCGGCTTCGGCTCCTTTGCCTTAACCTCGCTTGTCATCATCACTCGCCGGTTCATTCTACAAAAGGCACGCCGTCACACCTCTCGGTGCTCCGACTGCTTGTAAGCACACGGTTTCAGGTTCTCTTTCACTCCGCTCCCGCGGTTCTTT